>JANLUJ010001143.1:0-3016 GCA_031363425.1 Pirellula sp. | reverse complement strand
AAGTGGCGTGTCCGGCATCGGCGGATTTCCTAACGGCGAAATTACTCGCGTCGGCTTGCCACAACCCACACCCTACATCGCACGAACCTATTTTACTCAAACAATAGGTTTGGGCGGTGAGCAGGAAAAGGTCGAAGATGGCTCCAATTCGCTAGCCGGCTATCGCGACATCGATCGAATTAGGATTTCACTGGGGAAGATGGCTGCCACAGACTTTATCGACAACAACGCCTTTAACCACGATCCTCGCACGCAGTTTCTCAACTGGGCGCTCCTTTACAACGGCGCATGGGATTATCCTGCCGATGTCCGCGGTTACACTTATGGCGGTGTAGCCGAGATTAACCGCGAGCAGTGGGCTCTACGGTACGGACTGTTTGGCGAACCTACTGAAGCAAATGGGGCCGTCATCGATCCGCGCTTTGATCGCGCACACGGACACGCTTGGGAATACGAACGTCGAAATGAAAACGATGGACTCAGCGGTCATCTCCGGTTGCTGGCTTTCTTGAATCGGGCCAACATGGGCAACTATCGACAAGCGACCTTCGATCCAGCCGCCATGACGGACATTACCAACACCCGACGCTACAGCAGTAAATATGGTTTTGGTTATAGTTGGGACCAAGAGCTATCTGAAGATGCGGGCATTTTCTCGCGGGCAGGCTGGAATGACGGCCGCACGGAGTCGTGGGCGTTCACCGAGATCGACCGCACTTTTACATTTGGCGCCCGGTTCAAAGGAACTCGATGGCGTCGCAGTGACGATGAAGTAGGCGTCGCATTCGCGGTCAATGGCCTTTCGCCTGAGCATCGTACTTATCTAGCGGCGGGCGGATTAGGATTCATTCTTGGCGACGGCAAATTGAACTATGGAATTGAGAATGCATACGAAACGTATTATCGCTGGAAGATTTCTTCGAGCATCTTTCTCACTGCCAACCTTCAACTCGTGGTCAATCCGGGTTTTAATCAAGATCGTGGACCGGTCTTCCTCGAAGCCCTCCGAGTACACGCGGAGTTTTAGGGCGCCGACCGCAGCTACGATCGGTAGGTATTAACGTTTTGCGCGTCGACGTACAAAAACAGTCGACTAATCAGCCATCCACGAGGGGCGACGCTTTTCAATAAAGGCCGTTAATCCCTCATGTGCTTCTGCGCTATGGCGTGCTCCAAGATGAGCCTCAAGCATACGCGGAATGGAAATCGAGTCGTTTGGTGCATACGCTTGATTGAGCAATGCCTTCGTCCCCTCGATCGTGTCAGGCCCACCTGCTAAGACACCCAGGGCGACCTTGATAGCCTCTTCTAAAAGCTCGTTCGAATCGACGATTCTTTGCAATAGTCCGATCTGTTGCGATCGAAGGGCATCAATGGTATTTCCGACCAGAAACAACTCTCGCAGATCCCCCTCACGAATCTTATGGGTCAACACCGCGCAGATGAGAGCTGGCAGCAATCCTCGCTGCGCCTCCGGAAAACCAACCTTTAGATCGGGAGTACCGATTGCGATATCGCAAGATGCCATAAGCCCGGCACCCCCAGCGTATGCTCCTCCGTGGGCCGCAGCAATGGTTACCAGACGTGTTTCGCGCATCAGCGTCAAAACTCTCGCAATGCCTTTTGCCGAGAATTGTACGCGTTCCGGATCGGAAGCCTCGGACAAGTCCAAGCCAGAACAAAAGATTGGACCGGCACCTCGAAGAATAAGTACTCGCGTCGATTGCTCGGTCGCCAATTGTTCCACTCGATCGCAGAGTGTGTCGAGTAATTCGATGCTGAGGGCATTCCTGCGTTCAGGACGATTTAAAGTCGCTAACGCAAGTCCGGGCTTTAGCATTTGAATTAGTACAAGGTCGGTCACGCCAATTCTCCAAGCACGAGGGATTGAACCGTTTCGAATTCTACCTTGTTTCGGTGGACCGGCGCATATCTTCTTATTGTTTTTCTGGGTTCAAATCGCATTCGTCCTTGGGGGCCGTACAGTCAAGCATTTCTTGGCCGTCGCACCAGGCAAGTGCGGCCCTGCGGTAGGTCACTCTTGCCGAGAGTGGCTTTGCGCTGAGAGTGCTGTACAAAATGCTTCACAGCTCCGCCCCAGGCTTGTTACGGAATACCATATGATGGGGCATTTTTCAAAGGCGAGTGGAAAGGATGTTCAAATGCAAATCGATGGCAGCACGATCTTGATCTCTGGGGGCAGCTCAGGTCTGGGCTATGCATGTGCTAAAACGTTCCTAAAGCTAGGAGCGAAAGTGATTCTGGTGGACATATCTGTTCCTCCGGAAGAGATGTTGGCGTCGACCGCTGGGCGCTGTGTTTATCGCCGAGCGGACGTTACCAAGGAGGATGAAGTAAAAACTGCGATCGATGACGGCGTACACGTCCTCGGCCCACTTTCAGCAACCGTCATTTGCGCTGGAGTAATACACTCTGAACGTTCGCTTGGGCGCAACGGTCCAGCGTCCTTGGACGCTTTTCGGCGGGTGATCGAAATCAACTTGATCGGTACCTACAATGTGCTGAGACTTAGTGCGGACGCAATTTCCAAGAAGACGATTGACGATCCGTCGAGTGAGCGAGGAGTGATCGTATTGACTTCCTCGATTGCGGCCTTTGATGGCCAGATCGGCCAGAGTGCGTATGCGGCTTCAAAGGGGGGCGTTGCATCGATGACACTGCCCATCGCTCGTGACTTGGCACTCGTTGGAATACGCGTGGTAAGCATCGCACCGGGAGTCTTTGAAACCCCGATGATGGAAGCGGCACCAGAAAAAGTGCGTCAATCCCTTTTGGATGAGACCGCCTTTCCTAAGCGTTTTGGAGAGCCTGAGGAATTCGCGTTTGCCGTGCAGCATGTGATCGAAAACGCGATGTTCAACGGCTGTACGCTTAGGCTCGATGCAGGGCTTCGCATGCCAGCCAAGTAAGGGTTGTGGGGAGCTTGCCTCCCCTTCAACCAAGGTCTGGTGTACTAGTAATCCCACGCGTTCCAAGACACTACCGGCAAGAGTGA
>JANLUJ010001140.1:0-7178 GCA_031363425.1 Pirellula sp. | reverse complement strand
CATATAAGTTCGGCTGTCCTCAGCCGGACAGACTCACGTAGTTCCGGCTGTCCTCAGCCGGACAGACTCACGTAGTTCCGGCTGTCCTCAGCCGGACAGACTCACGTAGGTCCGGCTGTCCTCAGCCGGACTTGGAGCGATTCCCAAGGTTGATTCTAATGTGGGCGCGTCAGCCTGAGGACAGGCTGACCTACGTGTGGCGGACTACTTTTTCCTAAGCACGCGTACTTTGTGAGCTTCGCTGTCACCGATATAAACCGATCCATCGGAATCGACATAAATGCCATGCAGCCTAGCGAGGTTGCATTTCAACGGATCACCATCAGCACCGTCTCCCAAAACACCTGTCCCCGCCACCAATTCTAGAGTTCCGGTTTTGGCGTCTATCTTGCGTACGCTGTGGCTCTCAGTATCTGCCAGCCATACGTTGCCGTCAGCATCGATTGCAATTCCCTTAGGGCCTTTTAGCATTGCATCCTTGGCAGGTCCACCGTTCCCCTCGAAACCGCTTTTGCCAGTACCCGCGACATGATGAATCCGGCCAGCCCCCAAATCCATTTTGAAAACTTGATTTCCTTCTCTGGTCGCTAGCCATAGGTTGCCTTGGCGATCGAAATCAATCGAGCGTGGGCCATTAAGAGGCGTTCCAACAATCCGATCACCATCGCTCGTCGGTCCAGGTTTTCCCGTTCCCGCGAATGTCGACACAACGTTTGTTTTCATGTCAATTCGACGAATGACATGATTGCCAATGTCGCAGACGTAGAGCTGGCCGTCAGGACCGAACTGAATGCAATGCGGCTTGTTGAATTCAGCTTTGGAGGCCAATCCGCCATCTCCGGAGTAACCCATGCTGCTAGTGCCAGCGAATGTCGAGATAATTTGAGTCTTGCCGTCGATTTTTCGAACGACATGATTCATCATGTCAACGATATAGAGATTCCCCTCTTTATCGAAACGAATCTCATGCGGTAGATTGAAGCTAGCATTCAATGCCTGTCCGCCGTCGCCCGAGTATCCCTTCAAACCGCTGCCAGCCATCGTTTCTATTTTGCCATCGATGCGAATCCGTCGAATACGTTGGCCTGAATATTCACAAAACCAAATGCAATCGTCGGGGCCACGAATCACACCGAATGGATTGTCGAGTTGGGCCTCGATCGCTAGTCCCCCATCGCCATTGAAACCTTGCTTGCCATTGCCAGCAATCGTTTGAATCGTCCAATCCCCATTGGATTCTGAATGAATGGCCAAAAGAGTGAAGAGTAAAATGAAGGCATTCAAAAAGAACCAAATCGAGGTGCGGGCCATTTGGAGATTAACTTAGGGAGGATAGGGCCTTGGGCTAACTTATTTTGGACCAGGATTATACAGCCCAACGAACAACGCTGGGGATTTGGTTAGCGAAAATGTGCCTTGCTTCGTTCCTGTCGGGTCGATGTTACACGGAAACAACGGCCCAGGGGGCCATGCTACGGATTGCGGCCCAGGGGGCCATGCTACGGATTGGACTAAAAAATGGTCTTGAGTTGAACGTAGCCTTTCGCGGAAACTACGGTCGGAACGTGTCTATCCATTCATTTCACACCAAGCAACCGACTAACTCTCCGGGGAGTATTTTTGGGAATCAAAGGCTTATGAGAACTCAACCTATCGATCCGGTAGCTGTCGATCGACCGAAGCGTTGGGATCACCCCTTGGATCCCGATATGCTTACGCGCGATCTAAGTTGGATGTTGAGACAGCCCCCGTTCTCAGAAATGAACCCCGATGTGTTTCCATCGCACAGCCCATTGGAAGACGTTCTGCGATATGATTGTCGAATACTCAGGTACGAACCTGGTGATATCGTTGTGCGCGAAGGGGACTACGGAGGCAGCGCTTACCTTGTATTGCG
The DNA here is from genome assembly GCA_031363425.1 of Pirellula sp. Lineage (GTDB taxonomy): Bacteria > Planctomycetota > Planctomycetia > Pirellulales > Pirellulaceae > JBKCUI01. The sequence continues at coordinate 5,281 of JANLUJ010001140.1, read as the reverse complement.
GGGATCTGTGCGAGCCTTTTTAGAGGCACTGTGGCAATCGCGAGGCAAACCGTCGGACGTCGCACATCCGTCGAGCTGGCTGGAATGGTTAAAACAACAATTCCAGACAACCCCCGTCGGGAAAAGCTCTGTCGGCAATAGAAATCGCCGCGAAAGTAGTCGTAGCGGCAGTCAACTCGCAACCTCGGAAAAAGATCGTCCTATCCCACTTCAGCAAGTCGAGACGTTTGAGGGAAGGCGCAGGATCTTCCTTCAGGACATCAACGCGATTATTGATGGTTTTCAGTCCGAACCGCTTGGCATTGGTGAGATCTTTGGAGAAATGGCCGCCATCACGCGAAGCCAACATCGCTACTCGGTTGTCGCGAATTCACCAGCTGTCATTTTGGAGATCCGTTGGCAAGGACTACGCATGTTGCGAAGGGACAAGACGTTTCGTGAATACCTCGACGCTCGCTTTCGAGCAACTAGCCTACAAACTCACCTCAGAGAGACCCCGCTATTGCGATTTCTCGACGACACGGCGATGGCACGGGTCATAGCCGAGACCAATATCCATTCGATAGGCGATCGCGAATGGTTCGCAGAGTATCGCGACACACAAAAGATGGATGTTCAAACTCAGATCTCGCGTGAACCATTGATCGTGGCCGAGGGACGTGATGTCAAGGATCTGATACTCATTCGGGCGGGATTTGCGAGGCTCAGTTTTGAACTCGGCCGAGGCCACCAGACGGTTGCCTATCTCGGGAGAGGGCACGTGTTTGGACTATCGGAACTAGCGCATCAATTTCGAAATCCAACAAGCAAGGCTTTGCCGTATCAAGAGTCATTGCGAGCTCTAGGTTTTGTTGACATTCTCCGAATACCGAGCGAGATTGTCTTAACCCATATCCTCCCGAAAATCCGAAACTCCGAATTGCCAGAACCGATTTCCAACCCCCGCTACGACGCTGGTGGGTTAGTGATCTCGGATGTTCTATCGCCATCCAGTTTGGGGAATGCATACCATGTTGAGAAATCCCTATCCAGTTTAGAAACGTCGTTGGTTGAGTTCCTGGTGGATGAGCGACTGATCAATGGAAAGCAAACCATGATGATCGATCTGGATCTTTGCACAGGCTGCGATGAGTGCGTAAAGGCTTGTGCAACCACCCACGCTGGAACACCGCGCTTTATTCGCAATGGTCCGCAATTTGGGCCGCTACTCTTTGCCCACGCATGCATGCACTGCGCCGATCCGGTTTGTATGATCGGCTGCCCAACGGGCGCTATTGCACGTGACCAAGATTCGGGCGTAATCTCGATCGACTCACAAACTTGTATCGGCTGTAAAACGTGTTCGGAAAGTTGTCCCTATGACAATATCGTCATGATCCCAGCACGCGACAAGAATGGGCGCTTAACAGTGGACCGCATGACCCAACTACCTATCCTACAGGCTTCCAAATGCGATATGTGTCATGAGTTGAAAACTGGCCCGTCATGCCAAAACGCTTGCCCACACCAGGCATTGTTTCGAATTGATACGAGCGAAACCAGTTCGCTCGAACGATGGCTAAAGAAGAGGGCTGGTTAGTGGATGCCAAAACTCAATCTCAGTCCCGTTCCATGGACTCCATTCAACCACTGGCAACCAAATTTGGCCGTATGGGTCGTCGCTTGGTTCCGAGCGCCATGGTCCTTGTTGCATGGCTAGTCCTTCGAAGTCTTCGAAATCGATCCGTCGCGAGCTTGCAAAACGAATCCTTTGTTACGGGATACTCACTGGCAATGATTTGTGTTTTCTTGCTGCTTTTTGGGTTACGGAAGCGGATCCTGTCCGTCCAAGTTGGACGATTGGCAGTCTGGCAACGAACTCATCATTATCTTGGGCTGCTAAGTGTGGGTGCATATGCACTGCATGCGGGAATCATCACCTCTGGTTGGTTGGAGTCCATGCTTGCAATTTCTTTCTGGTCCATCGCGGTCAGTGGTATCATCGGATGGTATGTGAACCGAACCTCACCACGAATTCTTCGTGCAGTGGGCTTTCAGATTCTACGCCAAGACATCCCAGAACATACAAGACGCCTTGCAATGCAAGCCCACGAACTGGCTTTAGCATCGGCGGGGAGCAACGATTCCGCTGCGTTGGCTGACCACTATCGAAATTTCCTGAGTCCCTTTTTTGCATCGCGACGAAGTCTGTTTTACCGCTTGAGTCCAACGGGGAACACTCGTCGACGATTGCTGGCAGGGCTCGAAAACATCGATCGCTACCTGAATGACGATGGACGGACTCTGCGTCGAGATATGAGTTCGCTCGTTCAAGCGAAAGACGACCTTGACTTCCAATCGGCCATTCAAAATCGCGTCCGATTCTGGGCTTCGTCCCATACCTGGGTGCTCGGTTGTTTTCTTGTCCTGACTGTTGCGCATATGATCGTTGCTCATCAATTCACAACCAGTTGGTAGTGAGGCCAAATGAACTACTATCGATTGCCCAGCCAAGCTTACAAGTGCGGAAATTCTCCGACAGGTGAGCCATGTCCCGTCGGTCCTATCGGTCGACGATGCTCGCATAGCTTCTCAGACACCACAAGTAAAGGTTGCAGACCACTTCGGACACTGACTTGGTGGAGCCGTTTCATTCGCTTGTCAGCAACCCTCGTTGCCCTGATCGGCGTAAGCCTCGCTTGGAGTAACATCGGAGGCAAGCAATCACTTGCACCCGGACCACTTTCGAAGTCCCATGCCCAACTTCTGGTCGCCGGCCAATCAGAAAGCCGCTGCGCAGCTTGCCACCCGGGCAATAGCGCTGAATCTGCTGCCGCCACGCAATCCGATCTTTGCCTGAAATGCCATATCCATGAAATGCCAGATGCCGTGCATGGTTCACCCCATGATATTCATGGCAAGTCGCTAGACGAGTTGGTGGGTAACGGCGAGCGTTCCAACTCTAAAAATACTTTGGCAAAGCTAGTCGGCCGATCGCCGATCGCGTGGAAAGACAGCGCAACTCAGTGCAGCCAATGCCATCGCGAACATCAAGGCTCGTCGCAAGACCTTAAAGCGATGACCACTGCACGCTGCCAAGCGTGCCATCGCGATCCATTCCATTCTTTTGCCACCGATCATCCCGAGTTCAAGAACTACCCCTTTCGCGGCCAGAACAATAATATCGAATTCGATCACCTCAAGCATCGCGATTTGCATTTCACGAAAAAGTCGGCAAACTTCGACTGCAGGACATGCCACGTTCAAACGGAACAAGTGGGGCTAGTAGGCCAAGTCTTTCGCAGCGTTTCCTTTGAACAAGCGTGCGCTTCGTGTCATAAAGAGCCGATCAAATCTGCTATTCAAGATGGCTTGATTGTCCTGCAAATCCCAAGCATCAATCGCAAAGAACTGCTGAACACTGGGGCGGACATCGGCAGTTGGCCCACGCAAGCAAGTCAACTTACGGATGGCGATGTCCCACCGATCATGCGTTGGCTAATCGAGTCCGAGCCAGGTGGAACAGCCCTTCTGAACGAACTCCCGGCAACAGGCCGGCTGATTGAGCTGGACATGAAAGAGGAACGAGCTCGCGACACTTTGGTGAAACTATCGGTAATGACGAGGCGGCTGATGAAGAAGCTGGCCAATGAGGGACAACCAGGTTTTCGCTCGTCGGTTGAAAAGCTGGTGTCAACGTCGGAGCCGGTGCTTTCGAACGGGTTCGGTCCCAGGCAAAGCCCTTGGCTCGACCGATTTGCCAGCGGCATTCCACCAGACCTCTTCCGGGCTGCATGGAGCGAATGGTTTGAGGATGGAAAAGAGCCCCCCCTCGCTAAACAGACATCCCCTCAAGGCCCATCGGCCGTGCGTTTGTCGTCGAGCCTGCAGCGCGTTGACGATGATTTGCTTGGTGGCAATGACCTCTCGCTCTTGAACGCAGGCCCTTCGCAAGTCAACGCGGATTCTGATTCGGAACGATTCAAGGACTCACGAGCTTGGGATCAGCTAGCCTTTGGAGGATGGATGATCGATCGGCAGCGCATGGCGATTGTGTACGTGCCAATTGGGCATGCGGACGAGTGGTTGTCACGTTGGATCGAGCTCGAGGAAATGACGACGAGTTCCAACTCCAACAACAACAGCAAAACACAGCTGAACTCAATTGAAATGGCAAAGCAATGTCGACAGTGTCACTCGTTACAGCCTACTCACAAACGAAACGAATCATTGAACCACGACAATTGGAACATTTCATTTCGCCAAGCCGATCGAAACCCATTGACCCAGGAGTTGATCGAATCCGCTGAAGGCTCCAACATGTGTTGGAAATCGAAACGGAGGGTGGCGACCCTGCGTCCAATTACAAAGTTTGATCACACTCCGCATCTTGCATTGCCGAAGATCAACGATTGCCGCACCTGCCATCAGTTAACGCCGATCCAGAACACGGTTGCGTTGGATTCGTCAGTCGTTTACTCGAATGTGATCCATGAGGAATTTACTCCGATGAAAAAATCGCAATGTGTTGGCTGCCATCAACCGAATGCAGCGGGCGATTCGTGCACTCAATGTCACAACTATCACGTCGGACTCAAGGGGTGGCATGATTGAACCAACAAAGCAGGATTCGTCTTTGTGGTCTTTCTCTACCCAAGTTGGACGCTATCAAGACCCAATCCTGGTACCTACGCACAACCGGAAGTAGAGGCTCAAGTGATGAAAAGTTTGAAGCTCTCCGAAATCCACATCACCGTTGAACCTTCAGGTGGCTACACAGGCACCGGCAAAACCGCTGACGGCGAGAGTTATAAGTTAAAGATTATGCAGGACGTCGCAATGAAACGCCTAAGTTGGAAAGCAGATGGCGATCGCGGAACCATCGAAGAAGGCAAGTTCGAGTTCGAATAGTCAGTCGATCGTGCTGATTAGCCGAGAGCCTTTTCGATGGCCCGGGTCAAACTCTTAGGCGAAGTCGCCGATGCGAAACGGCCTATGACTATCCCATCGCGTGCGACCAAGAACTTGGTGAAATTCCACTTGATGCTTTCACTGCCAAGGAAACCCTTGGCTTTCGATTTCAACAAAGTATAGAGTGGATGAGTATTCGGACCGTTGACGTCAATCTTGGAAAACATCGGAAAGGAAACATGGTATTTCAGTGAACAAAAATCCTTGATGGAAGCTTCGGACTGGGACTCTTGTGCACCAAATTGATTGCAGGGGAAGCCTAAAATGATAAGACCTCGGGTTCGATAGGTTTCGTAAAGGGCTTGTAGTTGTTCGTATTGGCCTGTGAAGA
>JANLUJ010001104.1:0-1716 GCA_031363425.1 Pirellula sp. | reverse complement strand
CCATTTTTGCTACCGACAATGAAAGCACCCTGTACCAACTCGGCGGTGTCCTGTTCGAAATGGACGGAGAACAGATCACTACTGTGGCCACAGACGGTCGACGTTTGGCTTGCATGCACGGATCAGGCACGTCCGTAGGTGGTTTTAAAAACTCTGGCATGTCGACAATTGTCCCTACCAAGACACTGACGTTGATGGATCGTTCTATCAGCGAAAAAGACGATATGGTTCACGTTGCCGCAAGAAGCAACGACATCCTCATTCGAACCAACCGCTGCACCATTTATTCGCGATTGGTCGAGGGCCGATATCCAAATTGGCGTCAGGTTATTCCGAGCCGCCAAGGCAAAACACGCATCGAAGGAATGGTTGGCCCCTTTCTTAGTGCGATACGTCAAGCGTCCATTGTTGCAGACCCAGAAAGTCGGGGCGTCGAATTCGTATTCGGCAACGGCACTCTAATCGTCGCTGCACGCACTGCCGATATCGGCAACTCCCGAATTGAAATGCCCATCTCCTACACAGGCGAGGAAGTCAAAATCACGATGGACTACCGCTTCGTACTAGACTTTTTCAAAGCACTCGACCTAGAAAAGAACTTCGCCATCGAAGTAAGAAGCAATGCCGAGCCTGCATTGTTTTCCACCGACGATGGCTATACCTACGTGGTGATGCCAATGGCACGCACTTAGAACATTTCAGGGTTGCAATAACCGGAAGCGATCATTTCATTGCCGAATGCGTGGGGATTCAGTTTCAAACGAATCCACCCAATTGCCTCTCACACTAGTCTCGGATTTCAACATGATCATTTCGGCGTTTATGGAAAAGAATTTCCGTCATTTCAATGCCCGCGAAACACTGGCCGCCGCCAAAGCATACAAAAAATTCGTCGACCAAGACCAAGGGGCCATGATGGTCTCCTTGGCCGGTGCGATGAGTACCGCCGAATTGGGTTTGTCGCTCGCTGAAATGATTCGCAATGGCAAGGTCCACGCGATCTCCTGCACCGCGGCAAACTTGGAAGAAGACCTTTTCAACCTTTTCGCTCATGACCAATATAAAGTGATCGAAAACTGGCGAGCCTTGAGCGTCGATGATGAAGTCTCGCTATTAAACTCGGGCTTCAACCGAGTCACCGATACATGCATCCCGGAAACCGTGATGAAACACATGCAAAGCCGCTTAGTAAAGTATTGGGCAAATGCAGCCGCAGAAGGCAAAAGCTATTTTCCGTACGAATACATGTTCATGTTGTTGGACGAGCCACAGCTTAAGCCTCTTTACAAGATTCCAGCCGAACACTCATGGATGATAGCAGCAAAGGAAGCCGGCATTCCCGTTTTTTCGCCAGGTATCGAGGATAGTACTCTCGGAAATATGTTCACTGCCCGAGTCATCGATGGAACTGTCTCAACGCATCATGCTCTCAAGAGTGGAACTCAGCAATTGGAACGTTTAGCCCAATGGTATCGAATGATTAGCAAGGACCGAGGCGTTGGATTTTTCCAAATTGGTGGGGGGATCGCTGGCGATTTCGCAGTCTGTGTCGTTCCAATGCTGATTCAAGATTTGGACGAGCCAGACACTCGGCGTTGGGCCTATTATGCTCAGATTAGCGATTCGGAAACCAGCTATGGAGGCTACAGCGGTGCCGTGCCGAATGAAAAAATCACATGGAACAAATTGACGGCAGACACGCCTAAGTTCATGATC
>JANLUJ010001057.1:0-2224 GCA_031363425.1 Pirellula sp. | reverse complement strand
CAATGCAAACTATACCATCGTACGTTGGGTTGGAATTCGCGTGATGGCCGTAAAACTTACGGGATCGATGAGTTCCAAATATCTAATGGTTCAGCCTGCCTCGGTCATTGCACGCAATACCGTTGTTGGTGACACCAGTCGAGTTTGGAGCGACGCGATTTATTCGCCTGTGGTACTTGTGAAATAGTTTCAGCACTATCAATGCGGTCTGGAATCATGAAATCAACATCGAATATTAAAAAACAAAGATGCATAAGCCAATGGAAAACCGGGACGATACGTCGACGTTCCAAACGGCGAATGGGTGCGGCGTTAGTAGAATTTGCGCTAGTAGCTCCGTTGATGATCCTGTTCACCATGGGACTAATCGATATAGGGAGAATGACAATGGTAAAGCAACTGCTAGTGACTGCATCCCGTGAGGGCGCACGCCAAGCGTCGCTACCCGCCGCTACAGCGTCAAACGTACAAGCCGATGTGTTGCAGATGTTGAACAATTCTGGAGTGACTGGAAATGTCGTGATTTCTCCGAGCAATTTGGCAACCGCGGCATCGGGCACAACCGTAACCGTTACTGTTTCAGCGGACGCAAACAGCGTTAGCTGGATGGGTTCGTCGATGTTTATGTCAGGCAAAAACGTTACCGCCTCCACCAGCATGCGGCGTGAAAGTCTATAGGGCGAGCGTCGGCGCCTCAAAGTTGTGGCTTGGGTGGTTTAATCGGAGGTTCATGGGGTTTTGCTCCGACCAGCTGCGTCTTGCGTTTCCAAATCTTGTCGACATTGGCGACATAGAGCACCGGTGCCCCAAGCGTGCTCCACTTCGTAACCGCAGAATTCAAGCGACCGCAGCATGGCTTGATTTGCCATCCACCAGTCACCACCGTAGATGTTGTTGTCATTCGAACCGTCCTGCAAATAGACACGGAGTGGCTTGGGTTCTACTTTGCGAATCATCGTTGAAAACTCATGGCCGCCACGCAAGCCTACGTAAGTACCGACAGTCGTGAATACTCGCCGAAAAACATCTGGCCTCTGCCATGCTACGTTAAATGCGCAGATTCCTCCCGAACTAGAACCGCAAATACCTCGATCATTTGGATCGATACTCAGTCTTAGTTTGTGATTGACCTCGATCATGGGGATGAATTCCTCGATAAGAAATCGAGCGTAGCGATCATCGACACTGTCGTATTCGTAGGATCGATTGAATCGAGCTTGACTTGCTTCGGACTTAGCCGGTACTACGCCTGGATTGATAAACAATCCGATGGTGATCGGCATCTCGCCACTATGGATTAGATTGTCGAAGACGTTAGGGACATTCGTTCCCCCATTGCGTCTGACATATCCGCCTCCATCCTGAAACACCATTAAGGCCGCAGGTTTCGAGCCATCGTATTGTTTGGGGACATACATCCAGTAATCACGAACCGTGCCAGGAAAAACTTTGGAATCCGACCAAGACCCCTGCGACACCGCGCCTTCTGGCACGCCGGGTTTTTGTAAAGAATCTGGATGGATAGCATAGTCCTCCACTGGCGGTTGCTGAGCGGATATCATGGAGTCGGCGAAAAGCAGGATTACCAAGTTCAGCAGGCAAATGAATCGTCGCATTTGAAGTGATTTTCTAAAAAAACGGACAATAGAGTCATGGGAACGCAATTGCATTCGATCGTAAAGCTATTAGTTGTGCTTACAAACATTACTATCATAACGATGGCCTCGTTGGATGGGGTGAGGGGGGTGGAAACCACCGAGGAACTGGGGTGGCAAGCAACTGGACACGGAGGAGCGATTGCAGCGGGTCAGTCGAGCTCGGTAGCGGCTGGCATCTCGATTCTAGAGACGGGTGGAAACGCGGCTGATGCTGCCGCCGCGACGATTCTCGCCTTGGCAGTATCCGACTACGGACTGTTTGCGATCGGACCGCTGGGGCAATATGATCGCGGCCACGCCTAGTTGCAATATGCTTACGAACACTCCGGGGCCATCGGGAGTGAACACTGGGAATCGAGTGCGAAGTCTAAATACCACTTTGGGGCATCCGAATTGCGTCGAAGAAGGAAAACGCCCCCGAATCACGCTCACGCCGACCTTGGTCTTGAAGAATCGAAAACCGATCATTGCAATTAGTGTTGCAGGAGGCGATCTGCAGGATCAAACCACACTCAACATTTTGCTCAATCATTTTCAATTTGGCATGCTCCCAGCCGAGGCCGTTG
>JANLUJ010001020.1:0-2708 GCA_031363425.1 Pirellula sp. | reverse complement strand
ATCCCCGCAAGTTGCGATCGAACTCTATGAAATTGGCGAAACGGGTGTTCCAAACTTAGTTAACGCGTGGAATGCAATGCATGGAATGGACGAAACATGTAGCCTCGGCATCTCTAAATTGAACGACCAGTTTATCAACATCCATCCCACCGATAACAACTTTGAAATCCGATCTACGGTTGACGGGAGTTTAATTCGTACACAATCACTGCCGGAAGACTTCAACGTCTTGACCGACAAGTGGCAACTCAATCGGGACGCTCTGATTATCAATAGAGGTGTTCGAACCTTTTGGATCGCGCAGAACCGTTGGCTGAATGCGCCTGCTGGATTTTTGAGTTACTACGAAGACTCACCCAATCACCGATTGCGACTGTGGATCATCGGTGACAATGAAACCCAAGTGATTACGGAATGCGATTCCGACAGAGTGATCTCAACGATAGCAATGGGTAACTTGGGGGCATTTCTCGATGACGAGACCCTGATCTATGCTTATATGCAATGGGGACTGTCATTCCGCGAGGTCGATGCAAAGACCGGTTTGACGATCCGCTCTTGGAGACCCTTTTGCTGGGTGTTCCCAGCATTGTGGGGCTCGGTCTTCGCGTATGTGATTTGGTCAATTGCCTGGCTGAGATCAGCTACAGAGTCAAACCGATGGACTTGGGTGGGTATCGCTTGGGTCATTTCATTTCCTATTCTTGCTCTTGCGATTCGCCTCAAGCTGGTTGGCGACACGCTAGATATTCAGCGCGACCCAGTCTTCCTACTCCAGGGAGTTTTCTGTTCGTTGATTTTTTTATCGAGTGTCTGGGGATGCAATTCTCGTGAATGGATTGTTCGAAAACTGCTTCCAATGCTTCTGTGCTTTGCGTCGCTTAGTACTGCCCTGTCGTTGGTCTTCCCTGTTCGAATGGCTATTGCCACCAACTTCTTGCTTCAAGCATGGGGCTTCATGGCGATTAGTATTGTCGTTTGCCTCGTACTGCGGTTTATGGGAATTCATTGGAGTCAATCCAGTTCTGGTCCGACATCGGAGCGCGAGCAGGCTTCTTTGCGAGATCTCTTCATGCTCATTTTGCTATCGGCGGCACTCTTTGCGCCGATGCGACTGATCGTTCCAGACCCGATGGCATTGGATATTTCAATCATCAAGTGGAGGCCATTGGTTTTGCTCATTTTGGCGCCAAGTATGGCTTGGGCAACTGCGTTGAACAAGAATCGCTACGCGCAAGGGTTTGGCAAATGTCTAACGATCCTAGGGTTTCTTTACTTGCTTTTTGGTTTGCCTTCCTATTATTGTACCGGCGTCCGTCTGCTTCGATTTCATAACGAATGGGAGGGATTTGCGATCGCGTTTGTCGCAGCGTTTGTTGCGACTTTTGTCTTGTCGAAAGCATTTCGGCAGCGTGGATCCAGGTTATAATTGCTTGAGAACTTCGGAATCGTCGCGGTAGGAATGCCCAACATGATGCAGTTTGAAAAAAACCCTTTCCCTGGTATGAACCCTTGGTTGGAGTCCTATTGGGGAGACATTCACACGCGATTAACGATGTATTCGTGTGATGCGATTCAGAAACAGTTGCCACCGGGGCTTCATGCCCGCGTCGAAGAATATCTGTCGGTGGACGAACCCGATAGCGATCCTAAGTACCGTCATCGCCGCATCTCGCCAGATATCCACATTGCTCAATACGAGCAATCGGCAACTGCAAGCGGTTTGGCTGGAACGGCTACCATCGAGTTGGGCGATGTGATGCAGGAGCCAATTCGGATTCGTCGTGTTTTCGAACCCGAAACGTTGCGCTACATTGAAATCGTCGATAAGAAAGCGAATCGACGGATCATTACCGCAATTGAGTTTATAAGTCCGGCCAATAAAACTCCTTCGGGTTGCAGGCTCTATGTTCAAAAGCAGCAAGAGCTTATTCATGGAGATGTCAGCTTGGTCGAAATCGATTTGTTGCGAGAGGGTGAGTGGGTCATTGCTACAGGAGAGGAGTTGTACCCATTGGAGTTGCAGAAGCCCTATCGGATTTGCGTGACCCGTCGCGAGACCAAGGAGGAAAGCGAGGTCTACAAGGCCACCTATCGGTCGCCATTGCCGAACGTTCGCATTCCGCTTCGTTTCAATGAAGCGGATATCCGATTGCCTTTGCAGTCACTGCTGAATTCGGCATATGAGAATGGGCGGTACGGTTCGGAATTCGACTATTCCAAGCCGCCTGAACTCGCGCTAGATGCTGAGGATGATGCTTGGGTACAAGCTTGGCTTCGTCAGCAGTCGACTGCTTCGTAACCGATTGTGGCAACGCAGTCTCCACTGTGAGCAGACGAGCTTGTCTCGTCTGGGCCAACGGATCTCCGCTAAGCACCTAAGCATAAGTTTGTTTGCTCTACGCACGTAGCGGCCTCCTCCGAGACGCTGATTTTCGCGAGTCTCGGAGAGACTCGCCTACGTGGTTTAGGCTCCAATGTCAGAGAGCCACACTAGGCCGCATTCGCCTTGGGCTGATGCCGCGTGTGCCTTGGAGCGATCACCTCGGATGCGAGGCCCAGCTTCTCGAGCAGTTTGATCTCGTAATAGCTGATATCGATTTCCCACCATCGATGTTGGACGCTGGCTGATGAAGGGTCTTCATGATGGTTGTTGTGCCAGCCTTCGCCAACGGTAAGCAACGCCACAAGCCAATTGTTGCGGCTAT
>JANLUJ010000984.1:0-16908 GCA_031363425.1 Pirellula sp. | reverse complement strand
CCTTACTCCGATTTTCAGCATGCTGGTCCCGCTGCCGGAAACCGCCGCCACAGCCTCAACTGCCGTCGAAATACTATGTTGGTACAAGGACCCATTTTGAGAGCCCACCAATCGACTACCCAATGCATCTAAATAAAGGGAGGCGTTTGATCCGGTCAGGGTTCTCCCATTTGCGATGTTAATCGTAAGATTTTTAACCCAATCGGTAACGCTCCAACCGGTAATTCTTGAAGGGTTGTCCACAGATCCAGTTAGTAAAAGATTCTTAATCGGATCAAATACAATTGGCCCAGCGGCACGCTCAAGAATTGCTTTCGTCGGCAATCCTGCCCACGGGCTCACAATCAAGAATTCGTTTGCCGTAGAAATAGCAATATTTGCCCCGTCGGCAGAAACGTCCCACGATGTTATCGCAGCCGCAAAAGTGCGACTACCGACAAGCTGCCCCACTCCGTCATGGAGTTGGTAAAACGAAAAGCGATTCGACGTTTCGCCAGCCTCAAGCACCAAGAAGCCATTCGGACCAGCAGCCTTAATAGTAGCATTCGATAGTCCACTTACTCCGATGCTCTTGAGCGAGTTTACATTGGCCGAATTGGAAGAATCGAGCAACGCAATTTCTTGTGAATTGCTACCCGACAAAACTAATACATGATCGCCAACCGAAACGAGTCGGGTAGCTGCTGCCACGTCTAAACTTATCGCGCGTTTGGTTCCATAGCCAGCCGTCGATACTTGCCAGAGTACTTGCAATTGATCTTGGCTGCGAGTGAGGACATACCCTGAAAAGTCGCCTTCGTTCGATGCCGGTTCAAGCAAGCCGTCAATAACTGTCGATGTTCCAAATCGAATGGACTTGACGGTTTGATTGGAAGAAACATTCGTTAATGAAATGGAATTGCCGGAAATCCCCCAAGTTAACCCGCTGGAGTCGATGCCCAAAACTTTGGAAACATTGAGTCCATCCGACCAACTTCCTTGATCAGCAGGACGTGTCGGGAAAGTTTGCAAAACCGACCTGTTGCTGCCAAGCAAGCGTACAGAGTACTCGCCCGATTCGAGATTTGAGAATTTGGCGATTCCATAACCATCACTGGTTGCCCAAGGCTCTGAGGAGTTGAAATTGCCGTCCTTATTCAAATCAATGTAAACAGCTCGGTCCGCGAGCGCCCCGTCCTTGCCCGAGTCGAAGGCTCCAGAACCATTCAAATCATCGAAAACAAATACATCGATTCCCGCGAGAAGTCGCCGATCCTCGAGTACGTCGAAACGAAGCTTCCTACGAGTGCTACCAAGAGATTTGGAGGACGAGTTTTGGGGGTAGGAACGAGTCATATAGACAACTCAACTATCGTTTTCCGGGCGACGTGGAAAAGGCATTTCTAGAAGCGCGCGTACCCTCTTCTAGGAACAGTCGAAAACCAGCGAGTTAATGTGTCTTACTAATCTAGCCAAATACGCGTTTTTGGTACACAGTTTCCGCAATAAATAACAAGAATTCTGATACTGCTCGGCGAACGCCACCATCTGGTTCCCAGGCTCTGCCTGGGAACCGAGGGAATTGCAGGCTCTGCCTGCCGTCGCACCGTTAAATCCAAGGATGCGGGAGGCAGAGACTCGAAGACAGTCCGTTCCCAGGCGGGAGCCTGGGAACGAGTGCATTCATAGTGGCGTTAAGCGAGAAGTGTCAGAATTCTGCGAAGCATGCCTCTAGCGGTATTTCGATTTCGTTAGACAAAACCACGATCGATTTACTATTTAATAACGCCAAACTTGTACGTAGTCGTTTCGTCAAGGGTCTGGCCTGGCTTTACCAGAGTCGAGGGAAAGGAAGATTGGTTAGGCGAATCGGGGAAATGCTGGGTTTCCAAACAAAAAGCTTCATGTTGCTTGAACCCTGCATTGTCCGCTCCGCCGGACAAGAAATTGCCAGTGTAAAGCTGGATTCCAGGCTGGGTAGTCAACACCTCCATCGTTCGCCCACTTGAAGGATCTGTCACGGTTGCGGCCAATCGAAGCTTTCCCGCGGTGCCATCTACCACGAAGCAATGATCGTAGCCGTTGGTCGCCTTGAGTTCAGCTATTTTCTCGCCCATCAGTCTTTTGCTCGTGAAATCCAAAGCAGTATTTTTCACTGGAGCGATTTGCCCAAGCGGAATCATGTTCTCATCTACCGGCAGAAAATTGCTGCACGGAAGCGTCAACTCATGCTTGTAAATGGTGCCTGAATTGGCGCCTGACAAATTAAAATAAGCGTGATTGGTGAGATTCACATGGGTCGCTTTGTCAGTAATTGCGATAAAGCGGATAGCCAATTTGTTTTCATTGTCCCATACGTACTCTGCGGTAACCGAGAGTTTGCCTGGATAGCCTTCTTGACCATCTGGGCTTGTCAAGGAAAATCTCAAGCCTACGCTCGAATCCGACTTCACTTCAACTGCTTTCCACAGGAGTTTATCGAAGCCGACTATGCCACCGTGAAGATGATTGGGACCATTGTTGACAGCGAGTTTATGAGCTGTTCCATCAATGGAAAAACTGCCTTTGGCAATGCGATTGCAAAACCGCCCGACTGTCGATCCAAAATAAGGGTGGCGTGCAAGATACCCATCTAATGATGAAAAGCCGGCCGTTACATTGGTCTTTTTGCCATTTCGATCGGGAACGTTGATTGAAACGACGATCGCGCCATAATCAATCATTTGAACAGTATTTCCACCTGCATTGGTCAGTGTGTAAAGCGTTACGCTTTGTCCATCGGCGGTCTTGCCATAAGGGGATGATTCAATCTTCATGTTGGCTTCGTTGGTATATGCGACTTCGCAGGAAAACAGGGACGAAAGGAGGGCCAAACAGCTGGAGGCACAAACTAGTCGGGAGTCTCGAATGGAACTTGATAGGCTTTTCATGCGCTGCACCGCTTTTAGGAGGAATCGGAGATCGTGACGTTAGATTGTATCCGGGGCCATGAGCGGGCCAAGTCCGGCTCCGCAGATCGCCTGATCCAAGTCAGCGATTAGATCTTGGGGATCTTCAAGGCCCACGGAAATGCGAATTAGGGAATCGGTAATACCAAACTTGGCTTTGGCCGTTGCGTCGTAACTCGCGTGTGACATCGAGGCGGGCTGACCAATCAGTGATTCTACCGCGCCAAGACTTACGGCTAAACCAAACAATTTGGTCGACTGACACACGACTTTGGTCATTGCAAAATCGCCATCAATTTCAAATGAAATCATCGCGCCAAATTGATCGCCCATGAATTTCTTGGCACGCGCATGATGGATGTGGCTCGGCAATCCAGGATAAAGCACTCGAGAAACCTTCGGATGACGCTCGAGCCACTGTGCGATTGCAATCGCCGATTTGCATTGCTCGCGCATTCGCAATGCAAGTGTTTTGATGCCCCGTTGCAAAAGGAACGATTCGAGCGCTCCTAAGACGCCCCCCGTAGCATTTTGGATGTAGTACAGCTCTCTATGGAGCGATTCGTCTCTTGTAGCCAAAACGCCGGCTAAACAATCGCTGTGCCCACCCAGATACTTTGTTGCCGAATGCATTACGATATCGGCTCCCAATTCAAGTGGGCGCAAGATCGAGGGTGGCGCAAAGGTACTGTCCACCCCAAGCAACGCTCCACCGAGATGCGCTATCTCTGCGATGGCGGGAATGTCCGGAACGGTCATCAAAGGATTTCCGATGCTTTCGATCCAGACCATTTTGGTATTGGGCCTCATCGCCGATTGAATCTGCTCGGCATCGTCGGCGGGAGCAAGCGTAACCTCGATTCCACTTCGATTGCAGATCTTGTGAAGAAGCCGATATGTACCACCATAGATATCGCAGCCAGCTACTATGTGGTCCCCACTCTTGTGCAGCATCGTCGCGCAGTGAGTTGCAGCCATGCCTGACGAAAAAGCCAAAGCACCGGCGGCACCCTCCAAATTGGCCAGCGTTCTCTCAACTGCCGAACGAGTCGGAGATCCACTTCGAGAGTAATCGAATTGCCCCCAAACACCCGCCCCAGGTTGAATGAACGTGGTCGCCAAATGAATTGGCGTGACCACGGCCCCGGTTGCCGGATCCGGTTCATTGCCCACATGAATTGCACGCGTTCGAAATTTCATGCTTCCAGCGCCTGCTTCAAATCGGCGATTAAATCTTCTGAATCTTCAATTCCACAGGACATGCGAATCATGTTGTCGTCAATCCCGAATTTCTTTCGGTCCTCTGGCGTATAGTCAAAGTAACTCATTACAAACGGCTGTTCGATCAGCGATTCGACTCCACCCAGACTTGGTGCAATTTTTGGAATCGTGCAAGCGTCAATCACGGCAGCAGTCTGCTTCCAATCCGCATCCCGAACAAGGAACGTGATAAGACCGCCGAATCCCTTCATGGTCTGCTTGGCAATCTCGTGACTGGGATGTGATCTCAAGCCAGGATAGTAGACTTTTGCTACACGTGGATGACCATCGAGAAACTCGGCTATCCGCTGTCCATTTTCGTTGTGACGCTGCATGCGAAGCGCAAAGGTCTTCAACCCTCGTTCTAGCAAATACATGTTGTGGGGTGAATTGATTCCACCCAAAATGCCCCGCAACTTGCGTACATCATTCAGTTTTTCTTTTGAGCCACAAATAACCCCTGCCAGCAAATCGTTGTGACCACCCATATACTTGGTGGCCGAATGCCAAACGTAGTCGACTCCGTATTCAATAGGGCGAATGTTATAGGGAGTAGCCAACGTTGCGTCGATGAGCGTTTCAACGTTTTTTGATCTCCCCAGCGCAACAAAACGTTCCAAGTCAATGACGCTTAAATGTGGATTGGTCGGTGACTCACTAATCAACAATTTCGTACGCCGGTTTATCGCCGCGTCCATCGCTTTAAAATCCCCCATCTCGATTTGATGCGTAACAATGCCGAACCGCGATAAGTGTTTCGAACAGAACTCGCGACTGCGATGGTAGCACTCGTCGAAGATGACGATTTCGTCGCCCGAGCTGAGTTTTGCCAATAGGAGTCCTACGATGGCAGCCATCCCACTGGAATAAATAATTGCTTCTTCGGCTGAATCCAACGCCGCTAACTTACGCTCGACAACCTTTTCGTTTGGGTTTCCGTAGCGACCGTACTCCTCTCGATCTTGCTTCTGCTGGATGTAGTCGATGATGCTTTTTGTCGACTCAAACGTAAATGTGCTACTGCAACAAATAGAGTCGGTAATGGCATCACTCGGCTTTCGTCGAGCTTCGCCAGCGTGGACGCTCGTGGTGCTCAAGCCAGCCCGCTGGGCCACGACTTCCGTTGTTTTTTCCGCGATTGGATTCGACGCTTTCGAGTGCTTATCCACGATAGTTGCGTTTTCCATATGCTAATTGAGGCTAAAGGAACAATGATGGAAGACTTCAGAATTGCGACTGAGAGCAGCCTACCCATTGCCTTCTAGCAAAATTGCGTCGTCGGACGAGGTAGATCGTGGTCGCTGAAGTTAGAAAGCATCCGCATCGGAAGCTATGACTCGGCATGGCTTCTCGGAAGCTCTGGAACATCAGTGGCTATTTAGCAGTTAGGCTGCAAGCGGCCGCAAATCCCTGAACTGTTCAAAGTCTAGCTGCTGATCGATGCTTCATCAAGGAGTTTTTCTCGGACTTTGAGTCGCCATCTCGAACAAGTTGTTAAAATGCGAGGAGCGTAGGATTTTTGCAATTGCATTTTTGGTAAACGGTCGCCGCTCCATGCGTGTCGTTTCAAGACGTTTAGGGTTCGAGATGGAGCTCGCGGGTCAGAGTAGTAACTAATGGTCTTTTCTTTCGAAACTGCAACTTCGCCTACACGAAAAACTTCGATCCCCTGCTCCTATTTTGGAACGCTTTGTCTTGGGGACCCTTCCCCCAACATCGACATGGATCAATATGAGGTGGATCGATATACAGTGGGACAATTCAATGCTCACCACCGTAGCTTAGTGTTCTTTCTTTTCCTGGCTTCTTGTTTTCATTCGTGGTGCTTTGGGCAAGACATACCGTCTATAGTCAAGGCCGACACCATATCGGGATTGGTTTCGCTATTAGGTAGCGCGGAGTTTGCAGTCAGAGAGTCCGCCATGGACGAACTTTCTCGTTCGGACGAGAAAATGCTTCCCGAGCTCGAACAAGCGTTTAAGAGACTTACCAAAGAGGATCTCGAAGCATACGTAAGGCTGAGTGGTGTCATTGCCAAACTCAAGAGCGATCGGAAAGAAAAGCAGATCCGAGGTTTCTTGCGTTCTGCCGATCCTAATGAAGCATCGGTTTTTGACGGTTGGAAGAGTTTTTCTCGTGTAGGCGGCTCTAGTCGAAACGCAAAAGTGCTTTTCTTACGGCTTTTAGAAAAATACCCGGAATTGGTTTTCAACGAGCTGAAATCAAAAAAAGAATCGCTTGACAAGGCTCGTGAGATTGCTGCAACCATCAGCCAAAAGTTATCGGATTTGATCGGTTACGAACTACCGGATGCTCTGGCCATGTTGTATTGCTTGAACGTCGCCGATGATTTGACCGATCGAAGCTTGGAAAGACTAAGCGTTGGAACCTTCCGGACTTCACCCTTCTCCCAATTCATGCTAGATCCGCAAGCCAGGAAGTCACTGGAACGATTAATGTCAGGATGGTCAAAGAGGATTGAAGAAAGGCAGCTCGATTGCTTAGCACTGTTTCTCCAAAGCGACTATCCCCAAGCTCGCGAAGTTGCCCTGAAGTTGCTGGAATCCAACGAATCCAAATCCGATTCATTCGCCTTTGTCAGGTCCATGCAAGCCATCTATCGATACGGAAACACAGCTGACCTTCCGCTGGTTGAAAAGTTTTTAGACAACGCGACTGAGTACATTGTGTTCCAGAATCAGGGCATTGGAAATCCGTTGGCTGCCGCCGAGATCTTCACGGCCGAATTTCGAGATATTGCCTTGCTAGTTTCGATGCACTTGGCCGGGGATGACTATGCGTCGGTCTTTCCGCAAATTCAGTCTCATCCACTGCTCGGCTTTCGTGAGGAAACACTAATACTCCCACCCAAATCGGAGGAGTTTCGAACCGAAAGAATTAAGAAATGGAAAGAGCAAAGTGTGGCGCGGCGGTCCCCGCCGTGATGTCGTCTCAGGCACGGCCGGTAAAAGTTATATAAATAAAGTCATGAAAAAAAACGCTACAAGAAACCCCTCTCACTTTTCAATGAACCAACTTTCCGCAACGATCGCTCATGGGTTCGTCCACTACTTTCAGGACTTCGGCCAACGAGTCCACACGCTTGCCGATCAGCTCTCGGAAGAGCAGTTTTGGACCAAGCCTTATTCGTACGGAAATAGTTTTGGAAATCTGGTCCTTCACTTGACCGGGAATTTGAACTACTACATTGGTTCGCAAATCGAGAACACTGGCTATGTGAGGGACCGGGAACTCGAATTCACCGACGTTCAAATCGGGTACAAACACGAGGTCCTCGTCAAGTTGGATGAAAGCATCGCTCTGGTACTGAATTCCATGAAGCGTCAAAAAGAGGAAGATTGGGCGAGAGCATATAGCGCTGTCGGTGCAGACGACGTCCCAGATCGTTTCAGTATGTACCTTCGATGTTCGATACATTTTCATCACCATATAGGTCAAATGATCTACTTAGTCAAAGAACTGAAGAAAGGCAAATAAGACCGTTGAAAACGCCGCCAGCGCCATGCCAAAATGGTCACTTTCCGGTGGCTGCATTTGGAAATTCGGATTCAGAAAGGTCCAGATGGTAAATGGCGCCTTTGTAAGTCACAAGATAAATCTCGCCGCGTTGGTCGGTTCCAAATGAAGCGATTCCGTTGGGTGCCGCACCTATTTGATATACGCTCTCGAGCTTTCCGTCCCGTTGCCGCAGCCCCCAAAGCAATCGTGTATTGTAGTCGCCGAAAATATAAACACCGTCATACGAAGGACTTCGACCACCTCGGTACACATAGCCGCCCGTAATCGAAAAGCCGAGGCCATGAGGGTAGGCGAAAACAGGGTCTTGGTATTTCTCTTTATCGCGAGCATATTCGCTTGAAAAGGGTACGAAGGCTTCGCGAACGTTCCAGCCATGATTTTCTCCCCGACGTACGATTGCAACTTCTTCAAACTTATCCTGTCCAACATCACCGACATACAGTTCGCCAGTCTTGGAGTCGAAGCTGAATCGCCAGGGTTCGCGGAAGCCGATCGCCCAAGTCTCAGCTCGCACCTCTGGATCCTTTCGATGAGCCTCCCAAAACGGATTGTCTTTGGGGATTGAATAGGGCAATCCGTCATCTTTGTGATCGACATCGATTCGCAACATGGAACCCAAAAGGATGCGTGGATTTTGTGAGTATCCATTGGGATCTTACTGTGGGCCACCGTCACCGAAGGCGGCGTATAGCATCCCATCAGGCCCGAAGTCGATACAGCCTCCGTTGTGATTGCCAGCCGGTTGGAAAGTCTCCAATAATCTGCGCGATGGCTCACCTGAATCTTTAAGGCCATTCGAAGCGGCTTTCCGCTCTGCAACCGTGGTCTTGACTTGGCCATCTTCCTGAACTTCATACTCGAGGAAGTACCGATGACTCTCGACGAACTTGGGATGAAATGCAATGCACATCAAACCTTGGTTCGCGCCCGTATGAACTTCATCGCCAAGCTCAAGAAACAGCTCTTTGCGAACGGGACCATCATCTCGTATCAGTCTCCAGATTCGCCGGGTCATGTGTTCGACCACGAGCAAGTCACTGTCCGTACCTGGTAATGCTCCACACCATACCGGATTTTCGAAATTGAGTTCCGGTGGGTGGATCGCTTCGACGTTGACGGATGGATTCAGAGCCGGGATCGGAATCTTTCGCCCACCATCCACGTATCCTTCATGGAGAGCAAATTTGAGTGTTTTCAAATAAGCCATCAAATCAGCGAACTCATCTTGGGTGAGCGTGTTTTGCAAGTCTGCAGGCATAAACGAAGTAGAGACTTCCTTTAGTTCTTCGATGTTCTTTCTTTTGATACTGTTGATCTTGCCTTGTCCGTCGACGAGCTTGACCTCGATCTGGTTGGATCGTTCCATACGACCAGCAAACGCAGTCCCGTCCTTCGTTAAAATTTTGATTTGCTCGAACCCATGTGCAATGAATTCGCTCGGATAGAGGATCTGTCGCGCGAGCTGCTCAAAGGGATACTTATCCGCGATACCATCCAAGTTAGGACCGCTTCTCTCCATTCCATTGAGCAAATGACATTTGCTGCACAATGCCTTTTCCGGGTGGTTGAACAGCGTTTTGCCTCGCTCCGCGTCGCCGGCATTTTCCAAAGCATAACGCAGATACTCCTGACGTAACCGATCGTCGGCACTGACAACTGCATCATCGCCGCGACAGGGTAGATCGACGACGACTGCAATCATTACAACTAGAAAATGGCAAGCAGATCTCTCGAATATCTTCACGGTGTTAGTTCCTTCAAAAGCAGATTTCTCCGGAGTACTGTACCTTCCTTGCCATTATGCATCTGAAGCCCGAAAGCCCCCTTTGCATGTGTCCCGATGTCGACCCAGTGGGCTGCCCTTCGATTATTCACTTCGCACTCGCGTCGCTCTTGTAATTATCATTTGGAATGGGAAGTACCGCACTTGTGTCTGAAAGAAACTGTTCGATCCTTCCGTTCAGCATGGCTACAACTTCCGGTTGAGCGATTGCTAGGTCAGTTGATTCGCCTATGTCCTTCTCCAGGTCAAACAGAAGACTGCGATGTTCACCTTTTTCACCATCGTGAAAGATCCGAATTAGCTTCCACTTACCGAGGTGCACCGAAACGGCAGGTGGTAAGTTGTCAGGCACTTTTGGTCCATGAGGGAAGTATTGAAATACGGCGTCGCGATCGAACGGCTTGCCCTTGAGCGCATCAAGAAAGCTTCTTCCGTCGAAGTGCTGTTCTTTCGGAGGTGTAATGCCGAGGGCTTCTACAAGCGTCGGATAGTAGTCTTCGCTTTGGATGAGCGAGTCGGACACCGATCCGTTTGCCGAAACGCCGGGCATTGCGATGACTGCCGGGACTCGGGTTCCCCCTTCAAACATGGTCGCTTTGCCGCCTCGTAGCGGAGCGTTGCTCGTGGGTGTTGTGTCATCGACCGTATTGTACATGTTTCCACCGTTGTCAGCGGTGAAAATGATGATGGTGTTGTCGCTTAACTTGAGTCGATCGAGTGTATCGAGTAGTGTTCCTACCGCATCGTCCATACTTTCGACCATCGCCGCGTACGTCGGACTACGTTGCGCACTGGCTGGATCCGCTTGGGTCCGATACTTTTCGATCAGTTTTTTTTTCGCATCAAACGGAGCATGAACACTAAACATCCAATAGTTGAGGAAAAATGGACGGTCACGATTCTTCTCTATCCAGGCAGTCGCTTCGAGCGCCATTCGATCTTCAATATGTTGGTCCGGAATGTTGGGATCGTGGTCAAAGTCTTTGAACTTCCATGGAGCCACAAAGCTGCCCGCCGGCCCAGGTCCAGAATGATGAGGAAGATCGACGTCGAAGCCGTGCTGCCGCGCCGAATAGGGTTCCGGTCCCAAATGCCACTTTCCAAAATGGCCAGTGGCATAGCCTTCCTTTTTGAGCGTCTTAGCAAGATTGGGAAAATCGGTACTTAAACGCGTTACCGATTTGGGCATGACTACTTTGGCCTTAGGCCCGGCCTTTCGCTCTCCATTATCAGCTTTCAGAATCACTTCAGCCACATGGCAATTAGGGGCCGTGATTCCAGTCCGAGCAGGACTGAGACCAGTCAAGATTGCCGACCGAGTCGGCGAGCAAAGTGGGCTGGCGGAGTAGGCGTGCGTGAATTGCATACCGCGCTTTGCTAACCGTTCGATATTGGGGGTCTTGTAGAACTTAGTATGACCGTAAAGAGTCGTGTCAGCCCATCCAAGATCGTCCGCAAGGATAAACACGACATTGGGTTGATTTGCCAGGCAATTTCCGGCCACAATGATTCCGGCTAACGCGGTAGCGGAAAAAAAGAGGTTGGCGATTTTAACGCAATTTTTTATTCGTTTCATGTGTCTTGCTTTAGAGGATAATGTGCAGAAAAGCGATTGGCAGTTTTCAGTAGTTGATTTCGCGCGATTCCGCTCAACCATGCTCCGAAATACGTATTGGCTCGCATAGTATAGAGTTTTTCGAAAGCGTCTATTTCGCTTGTAAGAACTCGGTGGATGACTTGCTGATCGTCACCCGTTATTTGCTTCCCTTACCACTTTTCTTCGGTGGAGGACCTTCCAATTCAAAGTTGAATCCAGCTACGTGGTATGTTTTTTCATGCCGCTTGCCTTATTTCTTTTTTGCACCGCCAGGAGTAATGGTTGTGACGGGTTCGCCAAGCATGAGTGGATTCCCAAAAACAACTTGCTCGTCACCCTGCTGTTTCATCCATGCATCCAAGCCAGTACGAAGCTCGACCAAGCGTGAGGCTTGTAGCGGGTCAGCGGCAAGGTTGTTCATTTCGAACGGATCGACTGCGAGATCGTAGAGTTCTTCAGCGGGTCGTGTTGTATAGCGATTTAAGGTCGCAGCAGCGGTAGCGTCCTTCTTCGCAGCGTCCAACCAAGTCTTCCAATACACGAGGCCGCTGGGGCCGTTCGATCGCGATATGTGAGTGTGATGCTGGAACTCGGGATGCAGGTTGCGAATGTACTTCCAGTTCTGCGTTCGCATAGCGCGGATGGGATAAACGTTGAAGTCGCCATCGCCGCTATGTGTGGCGAAGATCTGCTCGCGATGCGTGGTCGCGGTGCCGCGAAGGATTGGTGCGAAAGATTTCCCATCAATGCCCGCTGGAACTTGGCCACCCGCGAGATCGATGAATGTGGGAATCAGATCCGGCCAACAGACCATCGCGTCGCTGGTGGTTGCGGGCAAGAGATGACCAGGCCAAGCGATGATGAACGGGATGCGGATACCAGCGTCGTAGAGATTCCATTTGCCGAAGGGCCACGCGCCGCCGTGGTCGGCGGTGTAGACGAAGAGTGTCTCACCCGGAATCTTTTCACGGGCCAGTGCGCGCACTTCGCCGAGTAACGCATCCGATTTCGATATATCAGTCAGGTATTTCGCGCGTTCCTCTCGAGTAACAGAGTTATCAACATGAGTCGGTGGAATCTTCACTGAAGCAGGCTCGTACGCCGAGTCATCGCTCCAAGGAGTGTGCGGATGGCGCGTGCCAACAAAGAGGCACAGCGGTTTGGCAGGGTCGCGATCCGTGAGGAACTTCGCCACACCTGTACTGTCGGAGATCCCACCATTCGGGCCTTCTGTAAAGTCGAAGTCGTAGAGTTTGCTCCAGTCGTTGTGCGCGACCTTGCCAATAGCAGCGACCTCATATCCAAGGCCACGCAGCACAGTTGGCAACGAAGGGACTTCCAAACGTTTTGGATTGTGATTGCGCTCAGCACCATTGCGCGCAGGCCATAAGCCAGTGAGCATGGCGGTGCGACTCGGTCCGCAGCTCGGTGATGCCGTAAAGGCATGTGTGAATTTCAATCCCTCCGCTGCGAGCTTTGCCATGTTTGGCGTTCGAACGTCCGTGGAGCCATAAGCCTGTGAGTCGAGCTGGCCGTGATCATCGGAAATGAAGACCACGATGTTAGGTTTCGTGGCTGGGCTAGTTTCGGCTGCAACACGTGGCATGCTGCTGAGGAAAACGGCGGTGAGGAAAAGGTTGAGTGCTTTCATAGGACTTTTGTCTGGCACACAGATTGGCTTATTGTGGTTGCTGAAGTGAGCCTATTTTAATTCAATGTCAAAGGTAGAAGGGGAATCGCCAACGGTGTGCGACAATCCAGAGGTCAAATGGTCGGCGTATTCTACTGGGAGCAAATTTTTCCTGGTGGAGCTGGCTTTTCGATTGTCGAAGGGAGCTTTTGCTCTTCCTCAAAAGTCATCGGTGGCGCGTTGGGATCTAATGAGATAGCCAACGGATTGTTCTGGTTAGTCCAGAAAGGAAAACTTTCGTGAAAATACCGTGCTTTCATCGTATTGCCCTTCCATTGGGTGGGTCCAGCAGACCGAAACCACATCGATGCTCAAGATATCTTGCAGGAAACCAACGTAGTACTGTGGCAGAAAATTAGTTTGTTTCAAGAAGGGACCAGCTTCAAGGCATGGGCATTTCGAATCGCATATTTGCAAACACTCGCACATTTTAAGCGGATGAAACGTGGGAAATGGCTAGGCTTTTCTCCCGAGTTAATAGAGCTGTTAGCCCAAGAGTCTGGACCGCTTCTCGATGATTTTGAAGAACGCCACCGAGCGTTACGAGAGTGTATTGATAGGTTGCCAGAAGAGGATCGAGAAATTTTGGGAGCATACTACCAGAGCGGTCGCCCTCTCGCGGACGTCAGCGTCAGTGTGGGCCGAAGTGTCGGCGCTCTCAAACAGGTTTTGTTGCGTTTACGCCGATCTTTGAAGATGTGCATTGAAGGGCATTTGAACCGAGAGTTTATTTCAACGATTCAAAGGGGTCAGGCGTCTTTGAATGGCTTTTCTTCTGGTGATCGTAATTGTTGTCGCCCGCGAGGCGCATTGTTGATTCCAAGTTGAGTCGTTTGGCGATTGACTCCACCCATGTTTCAACTGCCAGTGGAAAGCCTCGGTGAGCAAAAATGTGAACCGCGTCCAGTTCGTTCTTGGTGAGTTACCGCGATTGAGTGCGTGATGAAGTCCGCCAGCTTCGTCCGCGCGCGGTGGTCTTGGCATGGGGTGTTACTCCGTGAAAAGTAAATTCATACCCGGACCGCTGAAAAACGGAAATCAAAGACGCCTGACCCCTTTGCATTTTCCCTGACCCCTTTGCATTTTTCCAGCCCGTCGACAGGCTGGAAGCCTATCCCACTTTGCCAAATTGGACGTTAATTGATCGAATTCGTAAGCGTGAGTTTTATGATTCGAAGCGAACGATCAAGATTGACACTTCGGGTGTCTTGGCAGGTGGAGATCGTGTGTTGCTTTCGTTATCATCCTTGTTTGCAAAGGTTTTCGCCTTAGCTCCAGCCCTCACGTGCCGGTTCCTTGACGAAGGCGTTTAACTCCAGACGGTTGGTGACGCGGCCAGCCTTGGCGTCCCGTTTGGCGGATGCCGTCGCCCGCGTGCCCTTGGTTGCCCATCTGGGTGACATTCGCTAGATGATTACAGAAGTTATGCATTCATCTTTTGCCGCACTTTTTTGGCCGGCGCTTCACTATTGATCACTTGTAGAAACTAGGCATTTGTGGACTGACGCCTAGTGCTTCATAGTTGAATCCGGCTGCCAGGGGCTGGTACTCGCCAACAATATCAACGGAACTATCGGGCTTGATCTCGGACTCGATCCCAAGCCCCCAGTAAACGGCATTGATGGTCATTCTTCGCACACCTGTGTTCGCGAAATCTTCGGCTGACCCCATCGTGCAATGAAAGATCTTAGATGGAAGGTGCTGATTGCCTAACCAGGTTTTCGTCCATGCGACGGGTAGAGGTTCCTTCGAATCGTTTGGTGGGGCATCAAATTTGAGATTCACGAGTGGTTGTCCCATGACGAGCTCGGTGCAATCAGCGGGAAACGGCGACTTGTCGTTGTGACAACGATAGACGTCAGACGTGCCCCAGATAGAATTCACTCCGATCAGAATAGGATGTGAACTGCTTTCCGGAACGATAATGCCTCTGGTTGATTCGCGATGCCATCCACCATGATGCCCCATAAACGTTCCTCCCAGCAATTCCTGTAAATTCACAACGCGTTCGTTTACCCGATATTGTTTTCCTCCAATGAACCCGTGATTCGCAGTTCGCAATGCGATCAATGGCTTGCCGGAATCAAAGTAGTCATGGAAGTACTTCATTTGTTCATCCGGTAACTGCATGAACCGAGATATCCAAATCAAGCAGTCTGCATCAGCCAAATACTGAAGGCCCGGTATGTTGTGGCGCTTGGTCTTGTCTTCAAATGGAGCAGGAAGGGTCGGATCTACCTCGCCATTTTCGTTGACAGAAAAGAGGACGGTGCAATCAAAGCCATGACGCTCAGAAAGCACCTTCGCCAGCATTGGCATGGCTTGCTCACTTCGATACTCCTGCTCGGCCGCGATGAGGACCACATGTCTTCCTTTTCCCGGACCATCGCTTCCCTTGTACGTAAGCCAAGACTCACTTTCCGGAACCGGATGATTGTCCAATGCCAATCGCTTAATCCAAACATTTCGAAAACGCACTTGGTTGTGATGCCCTTGCAGTTTGATCGGGAGCGCAGAGGGCTGCTCCTTTTTGCCAGCGCCAGAATGACGCTTGATCGGATAGTCGTCGTGGATCAGCTCTCCGTTTTGATAAACGGAAATCCTAGCGTTCTGACTCTTTTGTTCGTCGTTAAATCGCGCTGCCCGAAAGGCAATGTCAAAACTCTGCCATTCACCCGCAGGTCGGCAAACGAATTGATCGGGCTTTTTTTGTTGGTAGATGCTGCCGCAGTCGGTGTTCTTGTAGTCGTTTGGCAACACTCCAAATGAATTCAATATTTGCAACTCGTAGCGCTGCTGAATGTAGACGCCTGAATTCCCATTCATCTCGGCAGGCATGTCTGGGGAATCATTTACGTTGAATTCTAAATGCATGCGAAAGTCCTGATAAGACTCTGGAGTCAAAACGCTATCCCACTTTGGAGACGCTGTTAAGATCCCATCGCTAAAGGTCCATTTGCAATCGATCGAGGGATTCTCAGCCACAAATACAGAACCGCTTGGGCCGATCAATTGCACTGCGTCAATGGGCCGTTGAAAATCGACTATGCCCCGCGTAGTAGTGCCTTGTTTGGTGCTTGACTCTTCCTTGTCATCGGAGCACTCCGTCTTTTCTGACTGAGAAATCAGACGCTCCAGTTGGGGAGCGCATACGATCACGATAGTAAGGATGTGATATATCACGTGGATCATCATATTAGCTTTTCATTCCAGTCTAAGTTGAGTCAAGGACCACGAATTGAGTATTTTACATTACGCCCCCAAACAATGGTCGATATGGGGCTGCTCAATTATTGCCAAAATTCATCGACCAGTACGATTGAAATAGGCTGGGAGCTAAGTGAGCTTGAGGCGCTAACCGATTTCCTGCGGCGTGGCTCGGCTAGCGCCTCAGGCTCAATGAAATGCATAGGCAAATGCAAATTGAATCGTACAGGTCAAAATTCATCGTAAACTCTTCGACCTTCGAAGCGGGATCGGTCCGACGGAAATCGCCGAGGGTTTCGCGGTACAGATTGAAGTGTTTGATGGTCAGTTGGCCTCAAATGACCAGCTGGTATGGTTGATTTCGTGACGATTGGCATCGCGCTTCGCTTCGCTCGGCCTTGCCATGGGGAGAATTGCTAAGCTGGAGGAACACCGATAGAAAAAAAGGAATCGTTTTGAATCCTAACCGCAGTCTTGTTATGGCTATATTACTGAACATCTCGCCAACCATCCCGAAAACACAATGCATTAGGTCTATTCTAATGCTAACCCCAAGCATCGGAGTGACCGTATCGTGAACCGTATTCATTGGGCTTTGGTGGCGGTTGGTTTTTTCAGCCAACTGAGTTTTGCCTTGGAACCACAGCGCCCCAATATCGTCGTGATCATGACTGACGACATGGGATTCTCCGATATTGGGCCCTATGGTGGCGAAATCAACACGCCGAATCTCGACAAGCTCGCGGCAGCTGGCGTTAAATTTTCGCAATTCTATAACTGTGCCAAATGCGAACCGACTCGGGCAGCTCTGTTGACCGGACATCAATTTTGGACGAAGGATCCGCATGTCGCAATTCGAAAGGATACTCCCAACGTTGGCGAAGTACTCAAAACCGGCGGCTAC
>JANLUJ010000965.1:0-6516 GCA_031363425.1 Pirellula sp. | reverse complement strand
GAGCGGCTTTGATTGGAAACGCTTCTGCAAAAGTGTCGATAATCTCGACACCGTGAAGTAGCAGGGTTGTTGTCTCAGTCATTAAGGAAATCCCGGTAAAGGCGGGCTTGACGGCACTGTTTATGGCGAGTCTGAGTCATTGAATTGGAATGACACATGATTCATGTAGGTAGCTTAAATCCACCGGGTAGTTTCTCCATCGAATAGAATAATACTTTTCAAACCATTCTTGAATATCCGACTCGACCGCGCGATCGTAGTTCGGCTGAACATGCAGAGTCTTTCCGATGAGCGTCTCGCGAATCTCACCTTGTTCCACGATCACTCGGCCGGATTTGATTACCAAACGAGGCATCTCAAACATGATCTCTTTGTTCTCATGCGGGGTGTAGATAGTGATATCTGCATCGGCACCGATGCCTAGATGTCCCTTGTTTTTTAACCCCAGGATCTTTGCAGGACCTGCACGAGTGATGATCGCAATTTCGTTAAGAGTGTACTCGCGATCTATATCCATCAGGGACGAACGTTGAAGTATTTCGGTCGGGCATGACTTTAGAATATCCCTTCGATACGTGCGATCCATGAGGAATCGTATTATCTGCGGATAAGCCAGGAATGAACCACCATTCGGATGGTCGGTGCTCATGACCACACGCCATGGATCTTTTACCAACAAGTACCACTCAAGACCAATCGCCCACTGTAGTGAATGCACTAGCGATTTGTTGCGATACTTGATCGGCGTGATTCCGCAACCCGATTCCATTTCCGTGTCACTGCTGAACCACTTGCCGCCGTACACCTTGGAAAGGAAATAACCTAATGGGCCGTCGCCAGTCATGCTTGTCGTTTCGCCAAACAACACCTGCCCTACATCGATCGTAATGTTAGGATTCGCGTTAACGTAATCCGCGAGGGGTATAACTTTGCTATTAAAGGTGTTTTCGTCCCCCTCGCCACCGCCGTAACTATGAAACTGAATGTGTGTGATATGGCCACGACGGCCTTCCAGGGCTCTCATTGTCTCAAGCGTCGTTTCCCAGTTCCCGGGCATGCCGAGATTGTTGCAGTGAATATGAACCGGATGTGGCAATGCAAGTTCAGCCGCCGCCTGCGCGACTCCCGTAATAATCTGGCGAGGTGTTACTTCGAAATGATCGACGTGTGTATCTAGACCGCTGACGTTGCCTGCCTGCTTGGATTTCCATACTTCGACACCGCCAGGGTTGACCAGTTTGGGAGCAAATCCTTTCGTCGAAGTGAGCAACCAGGCAATGAATGCCTTAAGTTTTTGTGGCTCGTTTCTCATGAGCGACTGCATCACGTAGTGGTTGTTTCCCATGAGAACGTAAAAGCCTTTGTCGATGCAGGGCGTGTCCTCAAATTCCTCGTGAGCGTGTCGGGCTCCGAGCGGTGGAATGGCCGCGTCGAAGGCTGTCGTGTATCCCATAGCCGCGTACTTGTAGCCGGTAGCAAACGTACTTGGTACGCTCCCCAGGGAACCGCTATGCGTGATATTTGTTCGGGGCATCTGCTCGCCTCGGCGTTTTTCTTCCGGCCTCATCTTGCGAGCTACGTTGACCTTCGGTCCAGCGATATGGCAATGCATGTCGATTCCGCCCGGCATCACCACTAGACCGCTAGCGTCAATTGTTCGCGACGGTCGTATCACCGGATCCGTCGGTGGTGGTACTATACGGCCATCAAGTATCCAGAGATCGCGCACTTCGCCATCGATCCCATTCATTGGATCGTAGACAATTCCCTGTGAGATTTTAATAGTTTCAGAAGTAGACATCGGCGATCGCTTACGAATGTGATGAAGTAGGATTGGGAGTTACTTCTACCCAGTCACCCCCAGTATTACCTTCACTCGTTCTTCAATTTCCGTCAGTACGTCATAGTCACTGGGGTGCGGAGAGGGAAACGCAGGCCGAAGTGGAATCGGCACGTCGTCCATGCGATAGACGGTTCCTCCCGTGTTGATCCCGTACGTCGCCACTGTGAACGCAACCGCCGCGGCTCGGGTGGTCGGTGTTTCTTTGGTATCCAGGGCAATAAAAGGAATCGATGCCAAGTGTTCTCTCGCTGGCTGCGAAAAATTAGCCATCGGATCACACGCTATGGTCATGCCGCAGTCGGCTTCTCGATTGGCAAGTGTGTCGGACGTCGTGTACTCACCTGGATTGAAGCGAGGATAACCTCGAGAGTGATTGACGCCAAACGGATAACCCGTTCGCCATGAAACAACGTTGTCTGCACCAGTCACATTTCCGTGGCCACGATTTGGTTTCGCTACAAATCGAGTATACGCATTCATGTCGCGCGTCAGCGCAAGCAGTGCCTCGCTGTTGGCGTGCTTGCCACGAGTCATCGTCAGTCCCATTCCAAAGAAAATCACTCCGAATTTACATGCCTTCATGCGATCCATTAGGTCGGTCCAAACGGAGAACTCAACACCGGTTTCCCTTTTCACCAATTCCGGGTCCAACTCAAGGCCCTTGGCAAGCGCTCTTAGCGTCCAAAGGGCTTCGAAGTCCTTCTTTGGCTTGATTTGAATAAAGATATCGGCCGCCTTGGCACTCTTTGTCTTCCGAACATCCAACAACACGCAAGTGCGATCCTTGCGGCCGTTTGGCAGGAACATGCCTTTGGGCATAAGGCTATATTTTGTGAAATGGCGTGGGTGACTTTCAGCCGGATTCGAACCCCAGAACATAATCAAATCGCCACGATTGGCAACTTCGCCAAGCGAGCAAGTCACTTCGCCGACTCCTTGAAACGCCATGCCTGAAGGTCCATGGCAAACGCTCGTCGTCGTGTCGATTGTGCCCTTGATCCAATCGACAATGCTGACGGCAACTCTTTGTGCTTCGCACGGAGAATCGCTCAGGCCGTATACGATGGGATACTTGCCATGCGTCAGAATTTGGGCAGCTCGATCGTAGCCTTGCTCAAGCGTTGCAGGTTTGCCATCAACCAAACAACTTGGTCGATCTTCAACGCTATGATTTAAAAACCAAGCTTTGCCTAACACGCAGGCCCGCTTTGCCTCGATGATACGATCGTCTTTAACTGTCAGTTCGATGTCGTCGCAAACGCAACCGCAGAAGGTGCATGTAGCGTCCTGAATGACTTTCAACTCTCCAGGAATACTGGGAGTGGGTGCGTAAACCTGCGTAGCCGCGTACGTCATTTGGCGGCCTTCTCTAACAGTTCCATCGTCACTTCCATCCCCTTGCTAGTAGGCATTCCAGAACCGTGGGTATCGCCTGTCATCAACTGGCTAGAAATGTCCCCGTAGGCGATGAACAAGAGACCTTCGGGCAACTCGTCTTTCTTCGCAGCCGTGATGCAGACCTCGACGGACTGGCCCGCCTCTCCAGTCAAACGCACACGGTCGCCTTCGGATAAACCAAGTCGGTCCATATCGCCAGGAGCCACTTGTAGAGCGCTTACGGCGTTCAAGTACTTTTCCTTGAACTTGCCTTCGCTCACGCCGCAACCTTGTTCCGTTGTTCGGCCAGGAATAAGAATAAATGTTTCAGGCATAGTAGTTGCTTTGTAAACCATGTGTGTAGGACCGGCTGCTGTCAGTGCTCAGACAGGCTGGAAGCCTATCCCACCGGTGGCCAGCCATCTTCACTCCAACCACGTGCCAGATTGTACGCTTTTATGAGCGAGCCAAGTCGTTCTGCAGTCAATTGCGACCGAGAATCCTCGGGGAGCGCCTTTTGCAGCATTCGCAATGGTAGAGTGTCCTCGGCGGGAGTCCATCCGGCAAGAATGTTAAATCGTTTCTTGGTTGTGACGATCCGTTGAGCTGTCTCGCGAAGTTCCCTGGCTGTCACTTCCCAGCCCGTGACTAGATGCAATATTTCCGCAGTCTCCTCAAAGAGGTCGGCAAAGATCCCACGCAAAAACTTGCACAGAATTAGCGAATCGATCAGGGCGGCTTTGTCCTCCGTTTCCACGGCCATGTGAGCTGACTCCGGCCCAACATTTCGCCGATCGACCGCTTCCGAAAAATCGACCTCGTAGGCCCCAGAGCGATTGTGGTCAGCTCCCCGCGTATTGACTGCGAAGCCCAGTGCCATCAATTGCAATCCACGAGGGTCGTAACCCGGTAGTTCGAGTCCTTTGACTTGAGGTGCGAAATCGATCGAATTGTGCCCAAGTTCCAAGGCCATGCGACGGCTTCCCATCGCCAGAAGTGGCCCCACCTCGTCGCCGCTAACAATCGAGTCCAAGGCGCGCAGCAGTGCATCCCCATCGCCAAATCGCAGCCAAGGGGCGGCAAGTAGGCCTCGTTCGGCGCATTCCATTGCAAAGCCAATCGTCCCACCCGCACTGATAGTGTCTAGTCCAGATTCATCACAACGCCTTGTTGCTTCCAGTACGATTTCGGGATCATCAATACCGCACAACGGCCCGAGCGCAAACAGATTTTCATACTCCAGGCGTACCGATCCATCACCGCTTTTTAGACTGTAAAGATGTTCGCAGCCAATCGTGCAAGCAGCACACGAGGATCGTGTCCGATCACGAGTTACGTTTAGTTCCTCTGGCGATATGGCTATGGCATTGGCGAAACTCCCCTGTTGAAAATTGCGAGTCGGCAAGACATTGAGTCGATTGAACATTAGCAGATTCGAAGCGGTC
Organism: Pirellula sp.; assembly: GCA_031363425.1. Taxonomy (GTDB): domain Bacteria; phylum Planctomycetota; class Planctomycetia; order Pirellulales; family Pirellulaceae; genus JBKCUI01. Next base: position 1,851 of record JANLUJ010000965.1, on the reverse strand, counting down.
CCCAATTCGCGATACTTTGCGGTCGCCGGTCCGAAGGATCTGTCGGACAGCTCTTTAGCAAGACTCATCAAAGCTGGAGGATTCGCCCAGTCCACTCGCCGAGTTCCTCGAACAGCCAATGCTTTGATGTTCTTGGAACCCATCACAGCGCCGCTGCCGCCTCGGCCAGCATGTCGACCATCATGAGAGATCGTTGCGTATGCAACAAGTTTTTCTCCGGCAGGACCAATCGTCGCGGTTTTGAATTCTGATCCGAGACGACTACGTAGACTCTCCCGGGTCTTCTGGTTTGAAAGGCCTACAAGCTCGTCTGCCGATAACAATTGGACTCGACCGTCGTCGATCACTACGACCGACAATCGTTCCGCCCGCCCTACCAGTACGATCGCATCATAGCCCGTCTTTTTCCCAGCCAATGCAAATCCACTACTTGCAAGCGAATCGTTTAGTCTCTGCGTCAACGGACTTTTACTGACCACCGCAAACTTGGCCGACGTCGTCAATGGACTGCCCACAAGCGGGCTAAATACAAAAGCCAACACCGCGTCAGACGCAAGCGGATCGCGTGTGGCAGCACCCTCCTGGAGTAACAATGCGACCCCCAGTCCACTCCCCCCGAGATACGCACGAAGAAATTCTGGTGCAAGAATGACTTCCGTCGAGTGACCCGTTGACAAATCGACACGAAGATATCGGCCGTGGTAACCAGGAGTGGATTGCATCGTCAGTCTATCCTCCCGCATCCAATGACATGAGCAGAATAGAATCCCCTTCTTTCAAACGCGTCGACGGTTGGGTCACAAACTGCTCGCCCCGCAAATTAGCAATGTAACCCGCCTTAAGTAACTGCCCCTGAATGCACGTATCTCCTAGAGCGGGAAATTGCCGTGCTAGATCCACAAAGATGTCTCCAAGAGTTGTACCGTTGGCAAAGGTCTGCGAAACGCCGGCCCGAGCCCGAGGAATTCCAAAAAGCTCTACTGTGACCTGCATGTTCGGACCTGCATGTTGGCGAATTTTCTTTAACGTATGGATCGAGTGGCAGTTGTCATGCTTCATCACGGTTTCACATGAACCATGACTTCATCGATGCGTCCTTCCCAACTCGACTCTCGACTTCCTCGACCGCCGAAGAATAGATCTTCCTGTTCCAATGGAAGATCGAATTTAGCTTCCGTTCGAATTTCGGGCTCGGAGCTCTGATTGAGATAGACTTGGACCAAATCCCCATCGCGTTCTAGGCGCACTTGAGTCCAGGTCCAACGTGCAATGGCGGTTCTTCCTATCAACCAAGGGCGATTTGCCGACTGGAAAATGAGCTTGCCCGCGTCTACCCCATTTCCAACCATTCCAAGCGCATCGCCAAGAGCCTGATGAGCATGATCGCGACCGCGACCAAACATCCAACCCGCCACGTCTCTTCCATCCAGCGGCATCCCGTTCCAAATCCACATCGAGACTGAATAGCGAACGCCCAAACCTGGGACTCGAGCCCTCATACGTCCGCCGGCCATATGCACTGCTCTATTGACTTCGCCATGTAAACAGTAATTCGATGAAGCAGGTCCTTCGAGAAAAAAGACAACACCTGGCTCATAGATTCCATCGAGGTTCGAGCCGGATGAATCGACCGCACGAGGTCCGGCCGTTTCGTCCATTCGCCAGTAGGCAATCGGATTCGTGGCAAGTGCCGCTTCGACTGCCGGTCCCTGACTTTGCTTTAGCCGCTGTCGAGGTTGCTTGCAGACTTGTTCAAGCAACTCAATGGCTGCCTCTGCGATCATTGGCTCGGCTTCGATTTCAAGACCAGCTGACCGAGCCGCCCACGTAATGTACCCACCTAAAACGTGT
>JANLUJ010000919.1:0-1201 GCA_031363425.1 Pirellula sp. | reverse complement strand
CTTGTGCGTCCTTTCGATTTACCTCCGTTTCCTAATCCTCCCCCACATCCTCCTCTGCACCCGCCAAGTTCATCTCCCAAGTTAAAGGCCTCAGCAACCTCTCATGGATGGTCGCTTTCCCCTGTATGACTTCCGGCAAGTAGAGAAGCTCTTCCAGTCTTTGGATTCACGCCATCTGCTGCCTCGCACCGAAAGCAATTCTGTGGAAGTGAAGCCAGCCGAATCCGTCGTCCTGGACCGATTCGCAGTCCTCAGTTTTGAACAGTCCTTCATCGCCCACCAACGTTTTCCCACGTCCACAAGTTGTTGCGGTTCATCCCTATGTCGTCATTCAAGATAGGGTTGCTTCCGAACCCCGATCGTATTTCCGCGGACTGTGGAGAGCTAGTTAACAGCTTTGTGCAATGTTCGACGCCATCCGTTTTCAATCAGTCCAGAAATCTTCTCTACGCATCGCATGCGACTGTACTCCGACCAACGAATCGCCAGGCGTACGACCAATTCGCTGTTAACTAAAACGCCCTTCCCTTTTCAGGCTACCTTCGGACCCCGGATGTCGCCAAAGCTGTTAACTAAAACTTTTGGCCGGATTGAGAGTCTGAGAGTTCGGCAGATTCGGGGTAGATAGCGTCTCAAAAAGGCGATCGGAGAAAAAACAGAGAGCGCTCTCACAATCCGGTCAGATTTGCTAGACCAATGAAAATACTGGGTGAAAGCGAAGAAAGCCGGGAGTGGATGCACTCGGCAAACTATGTTAACTGGAGTGGCGGGTTATTACCGCGTATTAAAATCAGCTCCCCGAAAGCAACCTGAATACGTAAAGATCTCTGTTTTCAAAAGCATGAAATCCCAGGGATATTTGCATATCAGCAATTTTATGTGTTCGAGACTCTTTCGATTTCGGACACCGGAAGCAACTCGTTTACTGAAAATGGAATCGGTATTATCGAGCCGTATCGAAACGTTGATCCGTCCTTATCGAGTTCTCGAACCCCAGACTGGCCGAATCCAAAATAGGGATTGAAAGTGCTTTCAAAATCAGACAGCCTCCCATTGGAGTGATGACTATCTCTTTCGCTTGAATGGCCGTTCCAAATCTGCGAAAAAGTCATCGACAATCTGAATGCGTCCAACTGTGTTCTCCACGCCTTCGCGGATGTCGGCCACCTTCGATGGTTTCGATGTAACCATTGTCCCGCTT
>JANLUJ010000917.1:0-5708 GCA_031363425.1 Pirellula sp. | reverse complement strand
GACAGCACAAGCCTGGGTCCGCGAATGTATGATCTGCTTGGTGCCAAACAGCGAGGATGTAGCACCAACCAGCGACGCTGGCGAGACAACGGAAAACAGAGATCACTCTTCGTTGGAAAGTGCCTTGAACATAGAACAACGTCGAGATCTGGAACAGGTTTGCGAGCAACTGGCACTTGATTTACATGGCGCCACGCAAATGATTTCAAAAATGATTTCCAAAACACAGAATAGCCTAGCTGACTATCTAATTTCACGCTGGCTGGTCAGCCCTTTGGAATGGTCGCATCTCAAGGAAGTTGTTCGTCTGGTTGCCAACAAATTCAGTGTTAACGCAAACTCGCTTCACGTTGTGTCCCAAAAACTCGCTGACAATCATGATGCTTTTTTGGAGCGCCTTTATAGCGGTGAGCAAAAGTCGACACCGGAATTGGAGCAACAATTGCACGCGATGGCCTTGGAAGCTAGATTCCACTCCATGGGTGCCAAGATGCTGGAAAGATTGGCTGAACACATGGCCCATCTCGAAGACCTATGGGTGAACGAATGCAAATTGTTGCGATCTGAAATTGGCGAATGGTCTGAAACATTGTCGAAGCGAGTCGGTATCCAACTAGATAGTTCCCTTTCATCCAATCCATTCCTCTCCGCTTTCCTTCAAACGGAGTGCAATGATGCAGCCAACAAAGAAGTCCGCAAGTCACTCCTTACATTGGCATCTCGACGTTTACTGGATGCCGTCGGAACGAATAATTTAGTTGGGGTCGAGCTCCCAAATCCATTACCTTCCCTAGCAGATATCTTAGAATCAGCCACCCATTCGTTCAATCCACCTCAACCACCAACAAACACAACCGTTGGAACAGATACGAATCCAGCACCAACCGTTACCACAATCGATTCAATGAACCCGCTGACAGTCTGTGAACCTCCTCGCTCAAGCTCTCTGACAGACCCGACCTCAGCCCCCTCTATCGAGGATGTCATTTTAGAAAAGCGAAGCCTGGAAATCGAAATAGATTCGACCCGTCCGTACTTCGTTGAATTCGGAGGAGCGGTTCGCAACGTAGTTCTATTGTCAAGCAGTACCGCCGAACAGCTTGACACAATTCAAGAAGCAACCATGCAAGAGAGGCAGGTCGCCGTAGTCGTTAGTCCGAGATGTCAAGCAACAGAAATCTTGTGCATCGGTGAGAGGTTGGTCCTTACCGACATCATGGAACGTGTATGGATGCCATCGTCTGACATTTGGAATCTAGCGAATAGAATTTTGGCTAGGGTCGATGTCGACTGGTTGCCCATCAGCGGTTCCAGTTTGTAGCGACCATTCGAGTTACTGCCAAAGCGCAACTGTATCCATTAACCTGTCTGCGTTCACAAAGACCTCAGCCATCCAACCGGCTTTCTTCGCAGCTTCTACGTTTTCAGCTCTGTCGTCCGTAAAAAAAATCCGCGGCGCATCGTGGCCTGAGTGTCGTTGAGCCTCACGGTAGATGTGCGCATCGGGTTTCATGCTCCTTACTTCATAAGAGAGGATCACTGGCGTAAACCAACCTCGCACCTGCGGATACCCGCTTTCTACGATCCATTTCCAATGCGCCTCACAGGTATTGGACAGCAATCCCATCGGTATCCCCAATTCGTGAATCTTTTCAAGAACTGGCAAAATGTGCGGATTCGGAACAAACATATCGGCAGCAGCTTGGAGCATGTCTGCCACATCTAGATTTCTTCCAATCGAATCTGAAATGCGGGAAACGAACTGCACGCCACTTATCCAACCGGTCTCGTACTCAACCTGCAGCGTTCCATCCAGAACAATCGACCTCATTTGTTCGGCAGTGACGCCGGCTATCCTAGCCATTTTGCGCATGGCGAGACTGTGATCAAAGTACAACAGAACGTTGCCAAGATCGAAATACACAAAGTCAGGGCGCATGAAAGTGTAAGGTGTAAGGTGTAAGGTGTAAGGTGTAAGGTGTAAGGTGTAAGGTGTATGGTGTATGGTGTATGGTGTATGGTGTATGGTGTATGGTGTATGGTGTATGGTGTATGGTGTATGGTGTATGGTACCTAAGAAGGCACGCAACTAAGTTCTTCGACTTTCCCATCGCTTAACCTGTTCCTCGACTCGGTCAGGATTGCTGGAACCGAAGGAACAGTAAGATCGGATTGCACCGGCCACGCCAAGAGTTTCTCGAATGTCGCTGTTCAACGAATCGTCAACGGATTTGATTTCACTATCGGTAAGCTCAGCCAAAGAAACGCTTCTCGATTTAGCAATCGCGACCAGGGCACCCACTCGATGATGAGCGGTCCGCTGGGGCATTCCACGGGAAATGAGCCCCTCCATCAATGCGGTCGCATCGAGATAGCCCTGATCCAATTTCGCAGCTATGACGTTCGCTTGTAACTCAGATTCTTCGACAATTGGAATTGCTAATTCTAGACATGCAATTACGGTGTCAAACGAATCAAATAAAGGTGGCTTGTCTTCTTGCAAATCTCGGTTATAAGCCAATGGCAGTCCTTTTATCAACACCAGTAGGGTCTGTAGATTCCCAACAACCCTGGCTGACTTGCCACGGGTTAACTCCAACGTGTCCGGATTGACTTTTTGCGGCATGATGGAACTGCCTGTACAAAAAGCGTGTGGTAACTTGATAAAGCCGAATTCCGTTGTGGACCATAGGATCCATTCCTCGGCCCAACCACTTAAATGCTCGGAAATCATGGTCAATACAAATACCGATTCGACAGCAAAGTCGCGATCACTACTGATGTCGACGCTGTTGGCTGCCACTCCATCGAATTCGAGCAACTCAGCGGAGTAATGTCGATCGATCGGCAAACTCGTGCCAGCAACTGCTGCCCCACCCAGCGGACAGACATTGACCCTCTTGCGACAATCTGCCAATCTTCCGCGATCTCGCTCTAACTTCTCAACGTACGCTAGCCAATAGTGGGCCGCCAATACCGGTTGCGCCCGTTGCATATGCGTGTAAGCGGGAATAATAACCCCTTGGTCCGTGTGACATCGCTTTATGAATGCGCCCTGAAGCAATTTAAGCAATGTGTCCACTCGATCCAAATGCTCTCGGACCCAGAGCCTAAGGTCCGTCGAAACTTGATCGTTTCGAGATCGCGCCGTATGAAGTTTCCGGCCAACATCCCCAAGTCGATCGATAAGTGCCTGCTCGATATGCATGTGAATGTCCTCGAGCTCAACTTTAAAGGGCATTTCGCCACGATCGATTGTCCCCTGGATATTCAAAAGCTCTCTTTCTATCGCTTCAAACTCCTGTATTGTCAAAAGCCCTTGCCTAGAAAGCATCTTCGCATGTGCAATGGACCCACGTATGTCTTGCCTATAAAGGCGGTGATCAAAAGAAATACTCTCGCTAAAACGTGCCAAGCGTCCGTCCATGCCGTCCGAAAAAACACCGCTTCGAGATAAAGATGCCAAAATGAAGTTCCATGTAAAGTAAGTGGATTCCTTTTGGTGATTGTCTTGGATTCCCCAGGATTCTCAAGCCGTGATCCATCAAAACCGAAGAAAGGCTCACCAGATCGACGTGGTATCTCCAACGAACATGCGTTCAAACGGAAATCACTTTTCGTGTTTTAAGGTGGGGAGCACCAGTGGTCGGCTACGTCCTGCTGCGATTGATTGTTTCAGAACCGCCGTCAACTCGGTGACGATACCTGGATGTATCAACGCCAGGTTTTTGGTTTCGCCGGGATCGCTTTCGAGATCAAATAGTTGCCCGTCGGCGGTGGGTGCTGTATCAGGCAACAAATACTGTTTGAGCTCGGGGTTCGATTCGTAGTTGTTACCGCCAGAACCCTTGTGAGCCAAGTACTTCCACTTGCCGCGGCGAATCGCCAGATCGCGTAGGCCAGTGAACGCCTGTTGCAACAAGTACGGCCGAATGGGCTCATTCTCATTGTTTCTTAAAAGGATTGGCAACAGGCTAAAGCTGTCTTCGGCAGCTTTGTCGGGCACTTTCGCGCCAACGATTTCTGCAGCTGTCAAAAACACATCGCAAAGCGAAACGACCTGAGCAGAGGTAGTACTCGTTGCGACCTTTCCCGGCCAGCGGACGATGAAGGGAACTCGGTGACCACCTTCCCAATTGTCTCGCTTCATTCCGCGCCATGGTCGCGCCCCATTGTGATTGTAATCATTGCGCATGTGAATCACCGTCGGAACTTCAGGCCCGTTGTCGCTGGTTATGATTACCATCGTGTTCTCTGCGATGCCTAACACTTGGAGCGTTTTCATCAATTCGCCGACGATGTGGTCAAATTCAAAAATAAAATCTCCGTGGGGACCAGATTGCGTCTTGCCTTTAAAGGAAGAGCCGGGAAACGAAGGCAGATGAACGGCCTGCGTCGCATGGAAAAGAAAGAACGGCCTGTTTGGACTTTCACGAACATGCTCGCGCAGGAACTGTTTACTCTTCTCCAAAAACGTCATGTCGACTTCTTCCAGGTCGAAATCGGGCGCGTGCCAACCACGCCGATTGTCGTTTGCGTAGGGATGATTTGGTAGATTCGTTTTGTCGATTAACTTAGTCGGTGGCACAGGGATGCGGGCCCCGTCTATGTATGCGTACAACCAATCCGTCGTTGGGCAACATGCAGTCCCGAAAAATTGATCAAAGCCGCAATCGAGAGGTCCGCCATCGATGCGCCGTGCGAAGTCGATCGATTTCACCGAATCGGGATCGCCTTTATGAATCGGTTTACCTTCCTTGTCGTAGAAAGTCAGCCCGATATGCCACTTGCCAAAGCACGCCGTCGAGTAACCGTGTTCTCGCAGCATTTTTGGCAAGGTCATTCGGTCGGAGGAAATAAGTGATGGCCCGCCAGCTCCAGTAAAAACGCTGCCGCCATTGGGAACTCGAAATGCCATTTGCCCTGTCAACAGACTGTACCGAGTCGGCGTACAAACCGTACATGGACTGTGCGCATCCGTGAATCGCATGCCTTCTTTCGCAAGCCGATCAAGGTTCGGTGTTGGAATGCGCGAATCGGGATTGTAACATCCGACGTCACCGTAACCTAAATCATCCGCCAAGATCAACAGGATGTTTGGCCTAATAGGCTGATCCGGGTTGGACATGGTCAACGAATCGTTCGCGACGCCGACCCCAGCGATCACACTCATCACGGTGATCACACTCATCACGGTGATCATCTGAGCGAGGTTACGTCGAACACATTTAAGTAGCATTATTTTCCGAGTTGAGAAGTTCTTCGATTTCTTGCCGCCGTTGAAAGCTTCAGAAAGGCTATATGACTTGCCATTCGAAAGTGCGACTGATTCGACGATAATAAAACAGGTGCAATTGTAGCAAGAGGCTCAACGTCAATGGGCCCGTATGGCCATGAAGCTCTGAAGCGCCTTCAGTTCTATCGTTCTTGGCTGAGCATTGGTCTAGAGGGCGTTTCTCAGTCAATCTATCTTTATTGCTTACCCGATGACAAAGCAGGCAGCTGAGGACCTTTGGCCTCTTGCGAATTTGCGGTTGTTTTTCGTTGCCGATTCCTTCAGGCTTTGTGGCGAGCCTGCAGCTCCGCTCCTGCCGAAGTATTTCTTGAATCGCCATACCAAGTCTACCCACATGCGACCGTCGATTCCAATTCGCTTCAAGATCGGATCTAGTTCCTGGGGTATGTCGGCTTTCTGAGCAATGCCTCGT
>JANLUJ010000893.1:0-4094 GCA_031363425.1 Pirellula sp. | reverse complement strand
GCCGTTGATCGAACGATTGCCAAGCGACCTAAATGGCGATTGCATATCGTTATCAGCCTTCGTTCGGCTGCAACTTGCGGATTTCGGTTTTGGGAGGACGTTAGGAATACTAGCCAATTTGATTGCAAATGAATGCACAGAACGAGACCAGGACCGACTCCAACAATTCGTTCAGCTCGGATATCGTTTCGATGCGATGCGAAACCATCACATCAATGACTTTGTCGAATATGTCGAAAGACAAAAGGTCTCTCTCCCTGGGATGAGCACCGTTCGCGTCATGACCATTCACCAATCGAAGGGACTCGAGTTCGACGCGGTGTTCCTACCGACCCTAGATCAAACCATTATTTCAAGACCCCCGACTTTTGTCGCGATGTACGAGGATCGGACGAAGCCACCGATCGGCGTTTTGCGTTACATGAATCGCGACATTCAAAAGTATCTCGATGACTCATGGCGGATTGCGTTTCGTGAGTTTGCGAATCAACAGTTGTCGGAGGCATTGTGCGTTTTCTATGTTGCCTTGACCCGTGCACGCCACGCCTTGTACCTCTATACATCACCCTCCTCGAGCCCAAAGAAACGTTGGGGGTCGGTGTTGCATTCAATATTTGCCGGGCCAGGACAGAGCGAGCAAGCTGGAATCGTAATACGCAGTTTTGGAAATGAGAACTGGCATGAATCGCTAGTGCCGGCCGAAGTGGATATTGCAAATATGGAAACCAAAGCTACCGTCGAGCGCCCTCGTATTCGGACGATACAGCTAAAGCGGGATGCGAATTCGAAGCGACGAATGCCATGGATCCGTCCTAGCCAGAGTGCATCGCCAAGTATCGTTGATTTGGCAACCCAATGGTCCGACGACAATTCCTCCAGTGCCGTCATTGGCAAACTTGTGCATCGTTGGTTCGAAGAGATTCGCGGATGGATCGAAGACTACAAGCCAAATAAGAAACGCCTCAAGGAAATCGCGGCGACAACGCTTACTCAAGAGGAAATGGGGCAGGTCAAGCTCAACGACTGGGTCGAGCGATTTGGTAAGTACTGTGAAATGCCGTCGGTCTTGCTCGCGCTGAGTTCCGATCGCTATCGAGCTTGGCATCAGCCACGAATGCTGCATTTGGAGGTGACCAATGAACGCCGTTTGCTGCAAATTGTCGATGGGCAGATGCTGCGTGGCGTCATCGATCGGTGCGTCTTGGCGTTCGACGGCGACAGAGTTGTGCGGGCGGAGATCTTGGATTTTAAGACCGATCGCAAGTCGGAGTCATTGACGGCGACTGAGTGGGCCAAGGAGCGAGCGGAGTTTCACGGCAATCAGCTGCGATACTATCGTCGAGTATTATCGGACCAATTTGGGTTGCACCCGAATGATATCCAACTCACGTTGCTCCTTCTGAGCGAAGACATGCAAATCGAAATACGGTAGCACAATCCTTGGCCAGAGTGCCGCACGGCGCCTATGAAGTAGGTTTTTGTTCGACCGACGACCCGATTCCGGAAAAATAATAAACCGCACCAATCAGTGCAACGCATATCAGCAACGCTCGCAACACGCTGGCTACGATCAAGCCAGAAAAGGCAACGGGTAAATTCGGGATCTCTCGAAAGAGACTGTCGATCGCCATCTCTTGAACGCCGACCCCTCCAGGAGTTAACGGCAATGTAGCCGCGGCCATCGCTGGCGGAATCGTCATGAAGTGCTCGAGTACAGTTGGTGTTTCCGCGTACAGCGAACGCGAAATTAGCACACATGCAATTGTAAAGGAAGAGTGAACCAACACGCTCAAACCCAACAGCTCAATCACCAATCGCGATCGCCCCTGAAATACCATGCATGCGTGAGCGACACGATGCAACGTATGGCCAGCGATTGGAACACGATTGATCCAAAGAATGGGAACGCGATGTCCGAAGTGCACGATCAGAAAGAGGATCGACAGTCCTGATCCACTCAAGACAATGGCACCCAACCAAATTCCTCTCATGGTTGGCGATAACTCTACAGCAATTGAAAGTCCCAGGCCAGCGATGATGACCAGTCCCAACAAACCGAGAGCGCGGTCTACGAGGACAGACGCGACTACTTCGGCTTTTTTCTTTTCTGCTTTTCTAGCCGCCTCAATCGCTTTGAAAACATCGCCACCTACCGAGCCTATACTTACCAAGTTCAAGAGTGTGCCGAGGAAGCCAAGCCGAATGGCCTCGATAAGACTGAACTGCACACCTAAGGATTCAACCAGGATTCGCCATCGCCAGAAACTGAACAAGTGCGCTACGAGTACAATGACGAAGGCTTGAGCCAATAGAAACCAGTTCTTGTCTTGCTTTACCAATGCGTCCCAGTTTTTTTTGGGAAATGTTGCAATCAACCACACAACGATTGCGACCAGAATCGTGATCTTGATGAAAGCCAATATTCGGGGAGCGATGCTTGATGTGCTTTGCATATTTTGCCAATAGAAAAACCTCGGCAGCCCAAATCATTGAGCCGTCGAGGCAAAGTCATCATCATGCGTCGTGAAAAAACAGGTGGGATAGGCTGCCAGCCTGTCTTGTTTGGGAAGACAGGCTGGAAGCCTATCCCACGTTATTGCAATGTCTATCCGCGGACGGCTGCAGCGAGTTTGGCTGCATTTGCGGTGCTTTCCCAAGTGAACTCAGGTTCCGATCGACCGAAGTGACCGCCAGCAGCTGTCTTGCTGTAAATGGGTCTTCGAAGGTTCAAGTACTCGATAATTCCGCGAGGAGTCAAATCGTAAAACGTTTGGACTACTTCACAGATTCGTTCATCGCTAACCTTGCCAGAGTCCTGGGTGTCAACCCGAACACTGACGGGTTTACTAACTCCGATTGCATAGGCGAGTTGGATTTCGCATCGATCGGCCAAGCCTGCCGCAACAATGTTCTTTGCTATGTGTCGAGCCATGTACGCAGCAGAACGGTCCACTTTCGTCGGGTCTTTGCCGCTGAAAGCACCGCCGCCGTGTCGTCCCCATCCACCGTAGGTGTCAACGATGATCTTGCGGCCCGTAAGTCCACTGTCACCGTGCGGTCCGCCGACAACAAAGTTGCCTGTTGGATTGATGTGATAAGTAATGTCGTCCTTGATCATAGCAGGTGGCAAGCACGGCTTGATGATCTTTTCGATGACAAATTCTCGAATCTCTTTATGTGTAACACTTGGAGCATGCTGAGTGGAAACGACAACGTTGTTGATGCCGATCGGCTTGAAACCGTCATAGGCAACGGACACTTGGCTCTTTGAATCTGGTCGAAGCCAATTGACCTCTTTCTTGAAGCGAGCTTCAGTCAGCCGATTAGTGATTCGGTGTGCCAATGCAATTGGAAGTGGCATTAATTCAGGAGTATCGTTGCAAGCATAGCCAAACATTAATCCTTGGTCGCCGGCACCAATATCTTTGTTATCTGCAGAGCTGTCGACACCCATGGCGATGTCTGGGCTTTGACGATCCAGAGCAACCATAACGTTGCAAGTTTTTCCCGAAATTCCTGTTTCGTCGTCGTCGTATCCGACGTCAAGAATGGCTTGACGAACGATATCCGAGTAGTTCACGATCGCTTTGGTCGTGATTTCGCCGACGATGAGTGCTAGACCGGTGGTCACCACGGTCTCACAAGCCACTCGGCTCATAGGGTCTTGCGCCAAAAGAGCGTCCAACACGCTGTCGGAGATTCGGTCAGCCAGTTTGTCTGGGTGACCCATTGATACTGATTCGCTCGTAAATAGATATTTGCCCGAAGCCACCGAAACAACCTCCCTCGAATGGTATATCGAGAATGAAGTACTGAAATGAAAAGTGTCTGCGGATAGTGTAACTGCCGTTCTGAATTGTTGAAGCCAAAACCGACGAAAGCCAATGGTTAGATGGCTTTTATCAAGCATTGCATTACCACAAAAAATTCGGGCTTACCTACAACACAATTATTGTAATTGCACACAAGTTTATTGGTATCTGGAAATTGAATAAATTGCCTGAATATGCAACAATACTCATACACACATCAAGCGCGAATATTGCGCCCAACGCTATTGGTAAAGAAAATGCACGCAAAACATCTAAAGCACA
>JANLUJ010000873.1:0-8812 GCA_031363425.1 Pirellula sp. | reverse complement strand
GATGAACATAGGGAAGTGATTGCAAAGCACGGGTTAGTGTCTCGGCCAAACAAACCGCACAGTAAGAACGCATTGCCGCCGATGGTTCCCTTGCTCACTCCATTTACCGATAGCCCCGGCGCGAAGCTTGCTTATCGATTGCCTGGCGAATGGCCAGGAACAGGCGCTCTAATCTCCATTGGACTCTTTGCGATGGCATGGAATGCGATGATCGCTGTCTTTTCGGTGTTCGCTGTGGGCGGGTTCTTACGAGGAGAGGTGCAATATCGACTTTTGCTGCTATTGATTCCAGGAATCTATGTTGGCTTACGGGCTGGCCAATTGTTTGTCAAAAAATACGTGCAGGAGATTGGCATAGGATCGACGACCGTCGAAATTGAAGATCTTCCTTTAGTGCCCGGCAAGACTTACAAGCTACTGTTGGTCCAATACGGTCGATTGGTGATCAAGAAACTATCAATTCGGCTAGTATGCGAGGAGGAAAGTACATATCATTTCGGCACTGATGTGCGGACGGAGCGAGAGGTTGTACGACTTCAGAGCATATTGGATCAAGGTCGCTCCAGAATCGATTGGGGGCGCCCACTTGAGCTAGAGTGCCATGTTTCCATACCCGCCGATGCCATGCACTCATTTCAGAGTATACACAATGCAATTCACTGGAAAATTATTGTTGAAGGAGAGGCGAATCGATGGCCATCGTACTCCCGAAGTTTTCCCGTAGTCGTGTACCCACACGCTCGCAGCAATCCAGTCAGTCCGCCGTTATGATTCGATTGCTTGGGTTACAACCCACTTACATGCCCCAGGATATTCTTGAGTTTGAATATCGTGTCGCGAACATTCAGCAGAGCGCGATATCCGCTGTTGAAGTTTCAGTCGTGTGGCTGACCGAAGGCAAAGGGACCGAAGACCTCGGTGTACATTTCTTCCAGCGACTCACTGGCAATTCTCTGGCTGCTTCCGACTGGTCCGTTCCGCAACCGATTCAGGTACCGCTCCCAAACTCTCCGCTTTCCTATGAGGGAAGACTATTGAAGATCTCTTGGTGCGTTCGGGTTAGATTCTATCTAAACGATGGCACCGAACTGGTAGCACAGCAACCGTTCTACCTTGGTACAGTGACTCGCGAGGTTTAGCTTACGATGTTGGCATGGCAAAGTCACTCTCGGCAAGAGTGACCTACACTAGCCCAGTTAGCGGTCCATTTGCGCAGAAGTCGGGATTGCCAAAGGACTTCTCTGGAAAACCCATTGCTTCGCAAAAGTTCAGCAAAAGCCTATTGTGGGACACATCTTTAAAGTCGATCGCTTGCCCCATCTTAAATCCTAAACCACCGCCGACTAACACGAATGGAATGTTGTCGCGTGTATGCGAATTGCCTTTGCCTAGTTCGTTGGTCCAAACCAACGTCGTATTGTCGAGCATGGAGCCTTCACCGCCAGGCTCGGGTGTTTCTGCCAAACGTTTTGCCAAATAGGCAACTTGTTCACAATACCAGGTGTTGATCTTAATGAGTTTCTCGTAGGCTGCTTCGTTGGTATCGGGTTCGTGCGACAGGTGATGGTGCCCCTCATCAATCCCGAGCCATTTCATCTTGGGTTCACCAACGCTGTTCGTAATTTGGAAGGTAGCGACTCGAGCAAAATCAGCGGCGAAGCTATTGACCATCAAGTCCATCTGCATTCGAGTTATCTGCGGTATGTTGTCGTTTTTCTCGTCGACGTTGGGTGGCAATTTCGGAACCGCATGACCGACGTTTCCATGTCTGGCTTGCAATTCCATCTCGGCTTGCAATTCCTTTTCAATCTCTCGAACCATGGTGACGTGGTCTTGCAGCATGCGACGATCTTCGGCGCTGATCATCTGTTCAACTTTTCGAAAATCGTCCGCGAGATCATCTAGAACACTTGCCAGCAGAGCTCGGTTTTTGGTTTGACCATAAAGTTTGTCAAACATTTGATATGGGTTGTCGATCGGAGCAACGGGTTGGTTGGGGCCTGCATAGGACATTCGCGTCCAGGTGTCCGCACGTTCTGGAACCATGACTCCAAATTCAAGTGAACCAAAACGTGTTTGTGAATTGGGGTTAGATTGCAGTTTGTTTTTGATGTGCTGATCGACGGAGATACCCATCGACCAACCTGCAGGTGTATCCGACCCACCTTGAACGTCGCCAGGGAATAACTCAATGCCAGTTAAGAGACATCCGATACCGCGCATGTGCCCGTCACCATCCCCTTTGATGTGGTTGCAAACGCCGTGCAAAGTCATCATCTGGCTCTTGAAATCAGTTAGGGGAGCCAGAATGCGCTTGAGCTCAAAGTCGGTCCCTGTTTTCTCTGGCCAGAAATGATCGGGAATGATGCCGTTTGGACTAAATATGAAAACGAGGCGCTGCTTGCGTGGTTGGACCGTGGAGGCCCACCCCAAGCTCGGAAGGCTGAGCATGAAATTGGCGGCAGCCGCGCTGATTCCGGTTTTGAGCAAAAACTCGCGTCGTGAAACGAAAGGGTGCATTTGGGGTCCTATTGCAATAAGGATGGATCGCGGGTCGCCGCGACAACAGCGATTTCCACGATCAATTCGTTGATGTTGTAATTGTTCTTTTGAAAACGGTCCGTCAATTCATTCAGCGTGGTGGGCCCAAAGGCAGCAGCTGGCTGTTTGACAAAATGTTGAAAGGCTCGATTCACAAAAGCCCGATGGGCGTCTTCGCTTGCAACAATATATTCGGCTAACTCCCTCGGTCCGCTGAAATTAACTTCTTTGCCGGCCCGATCGACGTATTTTCCCGACGAATCTAGCGATTTCGATCTTTCTTGACTTCGGAATTTTCCAACCGCGTCAAAATTCTCTAAAGCGAATCCTAATCCATTGATCTTCGAATGGCAAACTTGACAGCTGTCCGGGCTTGTTTGCAAGGCTACCCTTTCGCGGGTAGTCAAGTCCGGATGGAGGTCTGGGCTTAACGGCGTGAAGGCTTCACTGGGTGGTCGAAGCGTCCGGCCAAGAACGTAGCGAATGAGAAACACGCCCCGATGGATCGGAGAAGTCGATTCGTGGTAGGACATGCCGCTCATCAGGTAGGGATGCGAAAGCACCCCGAACCTCTTTTGAGAATCGCTTACGCTGCGTCGCAGTCGCGGTAACGTAGCCGTACTGTTCACAGACGTTTCGATTTCAAGGTGCTGCCATGTTTCACCATAGAAAGTTGCCAATCTATCACAGGTATAAGTCCAATCCGCCAGGAACAGTTGTCGATAGTCGCTGGATTCGCTTCCAACGACTTCCTCCAAGAACGCATCGAGAGAATCGCGAAGATCGCTTACGATCTCTCGATCATATCCGGGGAACGAGGTCTCATTTTTAGTGATTTCACCAAACCGTTTTATGTTTAACCATTCGTGCAGCATATCCCGCACCTTGGCCTGCGCACGATAGTCATTGACGAACTCGCGAGCCAGGCTTCGAATCGCATCGACTTGCTCTAGTTCGTTTTTCCGAATCTTGGTGACGAGCCAATCTTGGGTTGGCAAAGAATCAAAAAGAGTCAGCGTCAAACGATTCAGATAGCGAGCCGAACGAGATTGTCCTTGGTCCACCAATGGGTAGAGAAATCTTGGCGACTTGAGCGAAACCAACAAAGCACGTTGAATGGCTTCTGCATCGTCCTCAGCTGCATTGACTTGATCGTCGACGTATCGCTTTCTAAGATCTTCGGATAACGGCGCGCGAAATGCGACCTCAACGATTTCGGTTAGGAAGGCGCGGAGCTGCGCTCTATTTTCGTCAGAATCCTTTGCGTGTTTTTTTCGATACGCATGCCAAAGTTCGTCGGATGCCACCTGAGCAAACTCGAGACTTGCGGCGGTTGTCGATTCGTCCCATTGCCTATTGATGGCGATGCCCCGTTCGAAACCGTAACTGCGATCATCGGGAGGCAGCTCCGTTGCGAGAGAAAACGTTGGTGTTGCACCCTTTGCAATCAGGTTTCTCGTTGGGATCAGCTGTTCGAATCCGTTGGGAGGAATCCAGGACAACGATACGCTGGCTGGCGGCTTTTCGGTTTTTCGTTCCCGTTGAGTGAATTCGATTTTAAATGGATAAACGCGACCAGCAGTAAGGGTGACGAATTTACGAAACTCAGTCTTGTCGCCTGACTGAACATGGTTGTTGATGAGTTCACGTCCAATCATTCCAAAATCCATAACGAACGAGCAAGTGCTACGAACAATGATTTCATATCGGCCGGTCACATTGGCTAGTACGCCCCCCTCCCAGTAGATGCAAAAGGCTTTCGGATCGATCCCTTCGACCGGAGGGTTATGGCCGAAATCGAATTGAATGACCGGATCGACTCGCTCAAGTTTTTTGTTTTCGTTTTTCCGGCGAGCGCCATCATAGTAGATCGCGTTTACACCCCGTTCCTTGTTTGCATTTGGCGTGCCACCGAAGTGGGAGTACAGATCGGCTAGGCTCTGCCTGAGTTGTGGCCCAGTAAGACGTGCAAGTCCTACACGGGGTGGGCGATTTCGAACTTGAGCCGCATCGCTATAAAACTGATGATATACGTAGTCGGCGACTGCCTCAGCGTCTTCGCCGACGCAGGAATCAGGATCTTGCTCCGGCATAGTATCTGAGATCAGTTTGGCAAGTTCCTTGCGGCTCGCATCGCCGGCAAGTGGTTCGGGGTATTGTTTTGTTCCACCCTCCCCTTTGTCTCCGTGGCATGAAGCGCATTGAGCTCTATAAATCTCAGCTCCCTTTGAAAGTCGCTGCTCATCGAGCGAATCGTCAGCGTCGACCATACGTGCAGCAACGAATCCCCAAAGGAGGAACAGCAAGACTTGTAATCGCGTGTGCGTTCGGAAACAGGATTGCATTGGTAAGGATCGCGGGGGTGGGGCCATATCCCCTCAATTAAGGGACAAAGCAGCGATTCTGAGGAATAGGCTTTCGCCTTCATTGTAGACGATCGGCAACCGAGACAAGGATTGCTAAGTACATTTTCAATATTTTGCAGATTGGTTCAATCGTTTAACCCCGAGCCAAAGGCCAAATGGCACTCACTTTGTGTCACCCGCGGCTAGCGCCCGGCGGCTCACATGTCCGAATGTGAATGCCATTGAGCCTTAGCCCATGGTTTGCGCCTTCCATGAGCGCCCGCGTTTATCTCAAATGTTGCTAGAATTTGCGTCTATCAAAATGCCATTACCGTTTATTGTTCAATAAGGCTATCAAGCATGGCTGCTCCCAAGGATCGCATCGTTCGACTTGCAACCGTCCAAATGACTTGCAATGAAAGCCAAGAGCAAAATGTCGCTAAGGCAGTTGCTCGAGTGCGTCAAGCGGCCTCGCTTGGCGCTAACATCGTCTGCCTACAAGAGTTATTCAACGCCCCGTATCCCTGCCAAAGCGAGGAGCACGAGCGTTTTCAATGGGCTGAATCGATTCCAGGTCCAACCAGCAAGACGCTCAGCGAAATCGCCAAGGAATGTGCAGTCGTTGTCACTGGCTCCATTTTCGAACGACGAGCTCATGGCCTTTATCACAATACCGCGCTGGTGTTCGACACCGATGGTTCGCAAGTCGGCTTCTATCGAAAAATGCACATTCCCGACGATCCCCTCTACTATGAAAAGTTTTACTTTACGCCCGGCGATACCGGCTTCACGGTCGCAAAGACTAGCATAGGCGTCATCGGTGTTGGAGTTTGCTGGGACCAATGGTATCCAGAGGCGGCACGACTCTTTGCTTTACGCGGAGCAGAGATCCTGCTTTACCCAACTGCCATCGGATGGAGCGTTGCCGACAAACCAATCTACGGGCGAAGCCAACACGAAGCCTGGGAAACCATGATGCGTTCGCACGCCATAGCCAACGGAGTCTTCGTCGGTGCGGCCAACCGCGCTGGTGTCGAGAGCTCGATCGAGTTTTGGGGGGCTTCGTTCGTGTTTGATCCAGCCGGAAACCTCTTGCATCGAGCTAGCCATTCCGAGGAAGAAATAGTCATTGTTGAATGCAACCTCAACCAAATCGATGAGCAACGAACGCATTGGCCGTTCTTGAGAGACCGTCGAATCGACGCTTATGGCGATCTAAGCAAAAGATGGATCGACTAAAAAAAACGGCCAGCTTTGGGCTGGCCGTTCTTTTGACAATGTCGATTTCAGGAGACTAATAAAAAAATCTTAGAATAGCTTTTTGAAACGATTGTCAATCACTCACTCAAGTCGAAGACTCTGTACGTCAATCGGGTTTTCGCCAATCCGACCTTGTTGGTCAGGTGGTCGACGACTGCCAAAGTTGGGCCAACCGCCGATTTCGGCTAGCTCAGGCATCAGCTCGATCATTTGCTCACGTAGCATCGTTGTTAGACGTACTACTCTCGGTGAGGCTGCAACCTCTGTTAACGCGACGACTGTCTTCATTACTTTCACCATTGCCGCTCTCGATTGAACCGGATCCGAAAGTTCACTGTCGTGATCTACGATAAGATTTTCGATAGGAACCTCTAGAGCCTTGGCCCAACGAGTCAAGTCGATCAAAGTCAAATTGCAGTCCGGCAACTCTTGCCGCTTCAATTCTTGAAGATCAACTCCGGTTCGTCGAGCTATTGCTCTCAACGATAAGCCTTGTTGGGCTCTAACCTCGGCAATGCGATGCAATTGGGAAACACCGCGTAATTTGCTGGCCTCGCGCACCGTTGGCAAACAATCCAATGAGGAATGAGTGCACACCGGAATCGTTGCCATAGGAAAAAATCCTCCTTCGGGCCAATGAAACCATGACACTGGAATTCGCGCTGCCACTGCGACAACGCTTCTTTTTTGATTCATCTCATAAGCTCAAGGTTCCAAAATCAAGTCTAGAAAAATCAAGAAAGAGGAAATAAAGCGCGCGACAGGTTCCGTCGAAATCATCGTTTAACAGTCAGCCGTAGGCGTACTTGCTCCAGATAAAGTACGCCTACGGCTAACCGTTAAGCGGATAGCCACTACCATTGGAAAAGTCTTTGGGATACATTCTTGGTTCGCGATGTCGCTGTGGCGAAATGGCAGACGCAGCAGATTTAAAATCTGCTGGGGGAAACCCCGTGCGGGTTCGAGTCCCGCCAGCGGCATCTTTTATGAGGACGGCCATGATTGGTTCACCCGGGTTGGTTTTTATTGCTGCTATTTCTGGCCTCGTTTGCGTCGGAATTGGAGCCATGGGTTCACACTCACTCCCTAAACGGCTTCAAGATGCTGGCAATTCGGAAATCGAAGTTCAAAAGAAGCTCACGCAGTGTGAGATCGCTGTGAAATACCAGATGTACCACACCCTTGCGATTCTTGCGATCGGACTTAGCCCTGCAGCCGGTTCAAGGCGAACGTGGAGAATAGCTTGCATTCTATTTCTCACAGGTATTTGCCTTTTCTCCGGTGGGCTTTACAGCTTGGTTTTTTTTAACGCAATGGGGCATTGGAGCATCGTTCCTTTGGGTGGGGCAACATGGATGAGTGCCTGGTTGCTTCTCGGGTTTTGTGCAGTTTTTCCAGGTAAATCCGGTGTAGGTACTGGCTTACTCGTGACTTAGGTCCAATACTTAGTTGAGCGTTTCTACGAAATCCTAGGGCAGACTCTCAGAGTTGACGAGCTAAAACATGTGCACAAAGAATTGGATATCCCGGTCTCTTGCCAAGTGGACATTTGTGATCGGAAGCGCAACGCTTGGCGGTCTTTCAATGGATTCGCAGGCACTTGCACATTACCCATTTCACCATCATCACTGTGGATTTGGCTATCACGGTGGCTTCGGTTATCACGGATGGGGCTCGAACTATTACGGGGGCTATTCTAGCTTTTACGGCTTGCGATCTTCCTATTACTACCCATCCTTTTCGTTCGGTTATGTGCCAAACTACTACTCGGTAAACTATTACACTCCGACGTACTTTGCACCTGTCTACTACGCACCCGCTTATTACCCACCGGTTTATTATGCGCCGGCCTGCAATACGTGGAGTAGCATCAACGACAGCGTTGGCTTCCCGGTTGCAAGCAGTAGCTCGGCGGCGATCCAAAAGACCAGCCCGCTTGCGATTAGGACTCGACCGATTCAGTCCGAATCTCCGCTACGGGGAATACAAGTCGCCAAAGTGAAGCAACCAGAAATCCATGAGAATGAAACCCCTTCCGACAAACAAGGGATCCAATTGGTTTCCCATAAGCCCGTGCTGCTGCAGCCTTATTCGCCGATATGGACCAAAGCCGCAGTCGGTATCGTCGATGACATGATCGCCGCCGGCGAACTAGATAATGCCCATTCGTCGTGCAAGAGCATGGAACGAATCAAGCAATCCAAAGGTGCAGGCGTGTATTTGCGTCAAGCATTGCTAAACTATTTCTCCAGCGAAGCAAGTTCTTCCCAAAAACCGTCGACAGAAGAAGTTCTAAATCTAATTGAATTGGCTTGCGAAGCTGGCAGCCGAGTGCAACCAAGCGAGCTTTCCAAGGATTCCCTACACGAATACTTTGCTGCTTGTGCGGTAGACGTAACTGGGGCAATGGAACAGCTTTCTCAATCGGTGTTGGAGTCTCCAAACCATTCCGCTCGCGAGTTGCTGCTACTGACGGCACTGCTCAAGCTAGAAGGGCAAGGGGACAAGGCAAGATTGTTTGCGACCGAAGTAAACGAGCTAGCTTCGAAATCTGGCTCGTTCCGATGGAACCGACTTTTAGATGTATGTTTGAATTGAGTCCAAGTTCGCGTGCTCTAGGCGAGCGGCGGCATGTAAAGTACCCGTAGCACGACGCGCAAGCTAGT
>JANLUJ010000792.1:0-2483 GCA_031363425.1 Pirellula sp. | reverse complement strand
CTTTCGGATCCCAATCATGGCTTTCCGGCGTGGGCTGAAAAGGGTCGTGTGTAAGGGTCATCGGATAATACAAAATGAAGGGCTTATCACGGTGACGCGTTACGAAGTCAACGGCGAAATCGTTTAACAGTTTGGGACCGTACTCGCCATGGTCAAAGTCTTTTTCTTCGCCGTTGTATTCCAAACCTGGATTGGCATAGCGAGGTGGCCGACGCGTATGTTGCCACAGGCACGACTCGTTGAAACCGAAGTGCTTCGGCGAATCAAGCTCGCGGCCCAGTTGCCACTTCCCACAGATAGCCGTTGAGTAACCTGCGGTTTGCAAGAGATTTGCGAAAGTTGTTTCGGATCGAGGAAGCGTACCGAAGTTGACGTAGTTGCGCACGTTGAATCGCCCGGTCATCAATTGCACGCGTGTTGGAGTGCATAGTGGCTGCACATGACAGTGCTCAAATCGCATCCCGGTTGCGGCTAGGCGGTCTAGGTTCGGCGTCTGGTAAAATTTGCCGCCATTGGCCGTCAAGCATTCGTAGCCAAAATCATCGGCTAAGATGACGATGATGTTTGGCTTGGCGGCATAGAGTACAGAGCGGCAAGCGAAAAAAAGCGTTCCAAACAAAAGTACGATCCGGATTGCATAAAGCCATCGTTGCGTCTTCATTTGGTCGTTCCTATGCCGGTAGTTGCGGCAGCGGTCATGGCCTCCGCGATGTTCTTCTCGCCTATCGGTTGCTTATCGTCGAAGGGGCCATCGGCGCTCCCTTTAGGCCAAGTCGATGGGTCGGCAAATTGCCCATCGTCACTGTATTGCTTTTGCAATCGAGCGATTTCTGTTTTCAGCTCCGCGAACTTGGCGGCGACTTCGGGCGTCTGCGCTTCGGTGTTTGAAAACAGGAGATTGTGTTGCTCGGTCGGATCTTTGGAGAGATCGAACATCTCATAGACATCCTGCTTCCAGTAATGAATGAGCTTATGCGTCGAGGTACGTACGCCGTAGTGGGCGACCGTGTTGTGGTGGCCAGGGTCGTGATAATATCGATAGTAAACGGAATTGCGCCAGTCAGCAGGCGACTCACCGCGAAGCACAGGCGCGAGCGAGCGGCCCTGCATCGAAGTGGGGACGGGCAGTCCGGCCAGCTCTAAAAAAGTAGGAGCGAGGTCGATGTTTGAGACGAATTGTGTTGGAACGTTTCCTGGTTTGATTCCCGGGCCGCGTGCAAGCAATGGCACTTTCAAGCCCGGCTCATACATGAATCGCTTGTCATAGAGTCCAAGGTCACCAAGATACCAGCCGTTGTCCGCAGAATAGATAACGATGGTGTTCTTTGCCAAGTTTGCTTGGTCAAGGTAATCGAGTACTTTGCCAACCCCGTCGTCAACACCCTGCACGCAGGCTAGGTAGTCTTGCATGTATCGTTGATATTTCCATTTTACGAGTTCCATGCCCGTAAGAGTTTTGCCATCGACCGACAGTTCCATGGGCTTGGCGTTGTACCACTGGTTGAGGGGCGGGCCTTTTAGGTCTTCTGGCGGCTCCAGTTTGAGATCGCGACGCGTGAGGTCGCGGGCAACGGTTTGTTGGTTGATGGGAAGCGCCGTGGGGCGGGTAGCATAGTCGTCGAAAAGCGTTTCGGGTTCGGTGATGACTTTGTCCTTGAACTTTGCTCTATTGCGTTCGTCAGGCTCCCATGCTCGGTGTGGGGCTTTTTGATGGAGCATGAGGAAGAACGGTTTGTCTTTTGGCCGAGTCTTGACAAACTCGATGCCTAAGTCCGTTGTGATATCGGTGCAATGTCCTTCGATCGTGAGTTTGCGACCGGGAACGAGAAAGGAAGGATTCCAATATGCACCTTGCCCGGGCAAAACGATCCAACGGTCAAAACCGGTCGGGTCGGAACCGAGGTGCCACTTGCCGATGATGCCAGTATGATAACCACCTGCTTGCAGATGCTTGGCCACATGATCGCGAGAGCCGTCGAAGCGATTGAAGACGGGTACTCCGTTGAGATGCGAATACTGACCAGTTAGGAGAGTTGCCCTACTCGGCGTGCAAATAGAGTTTGTTACGAACGAATTTGCAAATCTAGTACCCTCTTTTGCCAGTCGATCGATGTGCGGCGTTTGATTCACTTTCGAACCATAAGCTGATATTGCATGCTGAGCGTGGTCGTCGGAAAAGATAAAGATGATGTTGGGCCGCTCAGCCCGAACATCGGACAGGCCAACGGACAACATGAACATGCAAAGCAGGATTTTCAGAATCTGTTTCATAGTCGTGGAGGGAGGCAAAGGTTGGTGGAGGGATGCAAAGAGTTATGGCGCGTTGTTGGATCAGGCGAACTGATACCATCTTAGCAAAACGTGCAACGAAAGTGGGGTGCATAGAGGCTGATTAGTCGATCGTACGGAGATGCTGAGATGACGGCCTAGGAGAGGTTTTTTTGTAGCTTCGTATCTCCGAGACGAAGACGTCCGCCTCGGAG
>JANLUJ010000785.1:0-4083 GCA_031363425.1 Pirellula sp. | reverse complement strand
ACATTTCCAGGCTTCAGATCGCGATGGATGATCCCCTTTTGATGTGCATGCTGTACCGCTTGGCAAATAGGGATGAACAACTCCAAACGTTCGCGCGGCGATAGATGCTGGTCATCACAATAGCTCGTCAGCGAAACCCCTTTCACGAGTTCCATGACAACGTAAGGGCGACCAGAATCGGTCGTGCCGGCGTCTAGCACTTTGGCAATATTGGGATGGTCCATCAGAGCCAGGGCTTGGCGTTCGGCTTCAAAGCGTGCGATGACTTGCCGCGTGTCCATGCCAGGCTTGATAATTTTGAGGGCAACCCGCCGTGAGACCGGTTTGGTTTGCTGGGCCATGAAGACCAAGCCCATGCCGCCGTGACCGATTTCCTGTAGGAGCTTGTATGGACCGATCTCAACTCCAGGCCTTTCAGTGATTTCGTGCGCCTCGGTGCTGGGTTGGTCGACTACCGCCCCGACTTCTGTTGGCGGCGTGTCCAACGGTCCACGCGAATTCTCATGCGCGGCCAGCAACCGCTTGACTCGCTCGAAAAGCTCGCGATCGTCTGCACACGCCCCCTCCGCGTAAGCGACTCTTCCGTCAGGCGTCCCTTTTTCCAGGGCTGCCAGAAATACCGATTCAGTGTTTTTGTCCATGAGTTGCAATCTGTAGCATGGCCCCCCCGGGCCGTGTGTGTAGCATGGCCCCCTGGGCCGTGTGATGTATCTTCGCAAATGAAAACATTGAATTCTCAGTCGCACCCGGCAGGTGCGACCTACGGCAGTTCACTCGTGCCGAGAGTCACCGTGCACGGTCAATACGGTCTCAAAACACATTACAACATTGCCCCCCCCTCGGCCCTGTGACACTGGATGTTTAAGTGTTCATAAACAATGCGATTTCTCGATGAAAATCACCTCACGAAAATCGGAATTTTCTTAAAATGCCAATCGCATAGCCTGGAATCGGTACCATTCAATACCGCAGGCTAGGCCCTAAAGCTGCACATCCTCACTCTCGGAGCCGCAGAGCCTGGGAACGAGTAGTCCCCTGTGCAACGCTAATTCCAATCAATGGCAGTAGATCGCACCTGCCGGGTGCGACTTTGGATACTAAACTGCCGCTTAGTTTGAAATGTCCTGTTGGATCTCATTGTGCAACCAAGCCCGAGCATAAGCCCAATAGCGATCGGCCGTTGCGGAAGAAATACCCAGTGCTTCAGCGGCCTCCGGAATAGAGAAGCCTGCAAAGTAACGGAGCTTAACAAGTTCTTCTTTTACTTTGTCTCGCTCCTCGAATTTTGAAAGCGCGTCATGTACTGCCAAGCAACTGCCAGATATTTCATTCGCTAAGACTTCGACACGGTCCAAGTCATGTTGTTTAAAGTTACCGCCGTGTCGGATGCTTTTCTTACTTCGAGCCTGTTCCACAAGAATTCGGCGCATGGCTTCCGCAGCCGCGGAAAAGAAGTGGCCTCGTGAATCCCAATCTTGATTAGAGTCCTTGCCGACGAGCCGAAGAAATGCTTCGTGCACCAGGGCTGTCGCCTGAAGGGTTTGGCCCGGCCTTTCCTGAGCGAGTTTGGCTTTTGCTAAATGGCGAAGCTCTTCGTATACCAACGGCAGCAACTCGTCTGCCGCTTGTGGATCGCCAGATTCCATTTGCAATAAGATGCGGGTGACGTCGGGCATATACTAGCTTTCACATTAAGGGGGAATGTGAGTTTAATTATAGCCTTCTCCCACTTGAATTTGTCATCGTTACCGGTTGCGTTGCGATTTTAGATGCCTTTCTAAAATACCGCAGGCTTGCCCTGCTGGATTTTTCTGCTTCTAGGCTAATTTCCGACACATGGGACAGTGATAATCCACACACCGCTGATTCCATGAACGGCAAAAACCACAATAAACGCTTTCGGATGGTATAATTAAGGAATACGTTATCAATTTATATAGTTTATCCTAAATTGGGATCCGAATTTTCATGAACAACCATAGACATCGAATCAGAAGCACTGCGTTTACGCTGGTCGAGCTTCTCGTCGTAATCGCTATTATCGGAATCCTCGTAGGATTGCTTTTACCCGCAGTTCAAGCTGCACGTGAGGCAGCTAGGCGGATGCAATGCAGCAACAATCTCAAGCAGATTGGACTTGCCTTGCATAACTACGAAAGCGCTTACAAAGTGCTTCCCTTCGGAAAGGGGGCTAGCTATGCAGGTGCTCCGGTGTATGCGCGATGGTCTCAGCACGCCATGATATTGCCCTACATTGAGCAGTCGGCCTTATACAACACCATCGATTTTCGCTTGCCACCTGATACGCCTGGCATGGGGGGAGTTATTCCATTCATGCCTGCATATACCAACCCCACGGGCATCAACGCTGCCAGCAGTCGCACGCCCGTCCCTGGTTTCTTTTGCCCATCCGATGCATCACCATCCGATGTCTGGCAAGCGCAAAACAACTATGTTGGCAATCAAGGTGGATGGCTATGTGATCGTAGTGACCAACCAGGCGCGGCCACCGACGTGGCTCCGAGCGAAACGCAAACGGGCGTGTTTTATTACTTGAGCAAGGTCAGGTTTGCAGGCGTAACAGACGGGCTTTCCAATACCGTTTTCTTTAGCGAAAAGATCCGCGGCCAAGGGACGCTTAACCCACGAACCGATGCATTTGTAATTCCCCATCAGACCACGCTTGCCGCAACTTTCGCCGCTTGCAATAGTATCAATCCTCTTACCGCCACGCCGTTGACGAGCAAGTATGGATACAGTTGGGTAATGGGCGAAAACTGTTGCACGCAATACAACCACGTCGCAACACCGAATAGCAACACGTGCGGTGGTACTGGATTTCCTGGATCAATGACCAATATGGTAATGCAGGTATCTGCCGCAAGTCGACACACCGGTGGTGTGCAATGCATGATGGGTGACGGCTCTGTTCGCTTTGTTACCAGTAGTATTGATCTCGTCGTTTGGCGCGCAGTGGGCAGCAGGGCAACAGGCGAAGTAGCGACACTTGAAAATTGAGTCGAATCGGATAAGGAACGCGTTTCTTCCATGTGTTCCATGTGGGATAAAGTAAAGATAAAGTTCATGCGATTTCGTGAAATCGAATATTCGGCTTTGTTTGTCTGCTTAATCTGCATTGTCAGCATCAGCGTCTATGGCTGCCACGATCGAACAGCCGATTTCAAACCCAGCAACGATCTGGCCGAAATTGCTTTGAGTCGTGCACTTGAGGAATGGAAGGCAGGTAAGCTAGCCGGTGAAATTGCGGGAACGAAGCCAGTGATTCATGTTACAGACAACAATCGCAATCCCAAACAGTCGCTCGAAGAATTCAAAATACTGGGGGAAACGCCAGGTCGATCAGGCAGAACGTACGCGGTCGAACTTTCGCTAAAGCATCCCGACGAGCAAATCAAAACAGAGTACATCGTAGTCGGCATTGATCCGTTGTGGGTTTTTCGACGTGAGGACTTCGAACTGCTAATGCACTGGGACCATCGCATGTCCAAACCTGCAAAAGAAACCAACTCAAGCGCAAAGAATTAATGTGAATCAGTTGTATCGATCATGTGCATTTGTTTGCTTACTTGCGATTTGTGCATGCTCGTTTGGTTGCAATGGCAACCCCAGCGCCCGATACAAGCCTGCGAGTGCGACGGCTCGTCAGGCCATTGAAACCGCCTTGGCAAAATGGAAAGCCGGGGTGAAATATGGTGCAAATGCAGAATCCACGCCAACGGTCATTGTCGAGGAACCACGTTGGAAGTCCGGTAACCGATTGGAAAGCTACGACATAATCGAAGAGGTGCCGGGCAAAGAGTATCCGCAATTCAAAGTGAAGCTCAAACTGGCTGGCAAACCGGAAGAAATATCAGATTATCTTGTTGTTGGTATCGATCCGCCGATCGTTTACAGCAAAGAGGAACATGATCGGGCCAGTGGGAAAACAAGTGGAATGTAAGTTCACGTAGGTCCGCATCTCCGAGGCGGACGTCCTCGCGTAGGTCCGCATCTCCGAGGCGGACGTCCTCACGTAGGTCCGCATCTCCGAGGCGGACGTCTTCGTCTCGGAGATACGAAGCT
>JANLUJ010000784.1:0-5212 GCA_031363425.1 Pirellula sp. | reverse complement strand
TCTAGGCGCCGTCGTCCAATATCGCCCGATAAATGTCAAACATCATTCTACTGATTTGTTTTGGCGCGTGTTCGCACGCAGTCATCGCAGTGCAAATGGGTAGCCAAAAAGCCCGAACGATCCACCGGTCAAGCCGGTGGGATTCAGAAATACCGCAATCTTGTCCTGCTGGATTGTTCTGCTTTCAAGCTAAACAAAGCGAACGGCCCCCGGGGCCGTGCACATCACCCACGCGGGAACATGCCTCGTTTGCACACGGCCCAGGGGGCAATGCTACAATGCTGGTTTCTCCTCGGCACATGTCTCCATCTAATCCATTCGTGAACGAATCAACTTCTATCGCCGCTTCTTTGGTTGCCAACTCCACTGGTGCCATCCCGCCCAATTTAAAGAAGGAGTTGCAGGCGCAGCTTCTGCCCAATGAGGACGTGATAACTTGGTTTGAACCCAACCTCGATGCAAAATTGCGATTTGGCAGTGGCTTCGTAGTTCTAACCAATCTTGGAGTACTTGCGAGGCAGCCTTCGTCAAAAGCCGAATCCATTTCGCCTTGGTTGCGTTGGGAATTGTCCGATATTCGGGAAATCAAAAAGTTGGATCGAGCTGGCCTCGGCATTCTTGAACTTCTCGGCGATAAAAAGATCCTTGAGGCATGGCGATTTACCGCCGGCAATACCAGTTCCGCCGCCTTGCTAGCAACTAAGTTGAAACTGCTGAAGGCAGGCAAATCAGAGGAAACTGAGATTTCGGCTTCCATTTGCCCATCTTGTGGCGGATCGATGTTGGTCGGTCAAATGGTATGTAGCAACTGCGAACCAGCGGCTGCTCCAGACACCAATCGATCGCTTTGGCGACTGGCACGTTTTGCCAAACCGCGCGCAGGGATGATATTCGTTGGCTTCGCTTTGACGTTGCTAAGTACGGCTGCAACTTTTTTGCCCCCAGTCTTAACAGCCATTCTGGTTGATCGCGTACTTGAACCACATATTGCAGCCAGAGAAACAATCGTGAAGCTGGCGGAAGAATCCAAAAAGGCAATTGAAAATACTCCGAATAATGTCCTGACTGAGGCCCAAAGCGCGGCAGCAAACGACGCAGCTAGAAAGGCCGCATCAGAGGTAGCTGCGACTCTTGCGGAATTCAGTGTAGTGCCTTGGTTGCTTGGAGGCCTACTTTTGTCCGCGATTCTCAGTTGGGCTTTAGCCTGGGCAAAGACGTATGCGCTTGCTTCGATAAGCGAGCAAGTTAGCGCGGACCTACGCAATGCGACATATTCCCATCTTCAAAAACTGTCGCTGGAATTCTTCGGTGGAAAACGAACTGGTGATCTAATCTCTCGCATTAGCAGCGATACCCAGCGCATCTGCGATTTCCTTTCAATAAGTTTGGTCGACTTTGCTACCGATATCTTAATGATAGGTTTTACCGCGGCCGTATTGTTTTGGTTTGATCCGATGCTTGCACTCGTGGGCCTTCTGCCTTTCCCCTTTATTGCATGGGCCGTTTCTCGAGTACAAGGCAAGATCCGAATGGGTTTTGCTAGAGGTAGCGCAGCTTGGGCCGAAATGGTTAACGTATTGGCCGACACCATTCCGGGCATTCGTGTGGTAAAAGCGTTTGCGCAAGAGAATCGCGAAGTAGATCGTTTTAAACTAAGCAATGATCATGTGCTCGGCGCAAACAATCGCGTCAATCGATTGTGGGCAGCATTCTCACCAATCATTACTCTCCTAACGGATATTGGGCTACTATTTGTATGGGGTTTCAGTGCGTACCAAGTTTCGCGCGGAGCGATTACCATCGGAGTTCTACTCTTGTTTGTCAATCGAATCGGCACGCTTTACGGTCGTCTCGACGACATGAGTCGACTGCTCGCCAATGCGCAACGTACAGCCGCTGCGACCAATCGCATTTTCGAGATCCTCGATCGAGTCCCGAGCGTTTCCGAGCCTCAAAAACCCGTTCGACCCGGACGCGTCCAAGGCCGAATTGCACTCAACGATTTATCCTTTCGATACGGCTCGCGACAAGTCATCCACAATGTCAGCCTTGATATCCAACCAGGCGAAATGATTGGACTAGTCGGTCCAAGCGGCGCAGGCAAAAGTACGCTCGTGAATTTGGTTTGTCGCTTCTACGACGTTAGCGGTGGTTCAATCCTTGTTGACGGAATAGACATTCGATCGTTTCCTATCACGGAATATCGAAGCAATATCGGCATCGTTTTGCAGGAGCCATTTTTGTTCTTTGGATCAATTGCCGAGAACATCGCATACGGGCGCCCGGAAGCGACCCGCGAGCAAGTGGTCGCTGCCGCGAGAGCGGCCAAAGCACATGACTTCATTTTGCGATTGACCGATGGATACGATTCACTCGTAGGCGAACGTGGGCAGTCGCTTTCCGGCGGCGAGCGTCAACGCATCTCGATCGCCAGAGCTTTGCTAACCGATCCTCGCATTCTAATATTGGATGAAGCGACTTCGGCGGTCGATACCGAGACGGAACGCGAGATCCAAGAGGCGCTTGACGTGCTTGTTCAAGGTAGGACCACCATCGCCATCGCGCATCGCATTAGCACGCTTCGCAAAGCCAACCGTATCATCGTATTGGAGAAGGGGCGAATCACAGAGGTTGGAAACCATGACCAGTTGATCGCACTTGGCGGCACATATTCGAGACTCAATCACGCCCAAAGGCAAATCAACCTGCATGAAGAGACTTGATCCTGCGATTCGTTTAACCTGCACAGCGGCAGGTACGCCCGATATCCTTCGTCTCGTGCAGAACAAGAACTATTGGGACGACCAGCCGCTTCCCTGTCGCCCGCGATCGAGGCTTTGGGGCCTCGATCGGTTAAACATCAGCTGCAAAACCCGCGACGGCCGAGTCGATGCCTGCGACTCGTTTAACCCGCGCAGCGGCGGGCATTTCGCTTGCGCAATGCGATCAAGTACAATATCCAAGGTCACCAAATTCGAGACAAATTCACCCCGGATGGATCCTGAAATCCACTTTGTGCGAATCACAAGAGCAACCATTGGAATACCCATTATCGAGCCGAACCAAAGTCCTCAATCAAGCTTTCGTTGACTTCGTCGACGGAACTCTTGTATTGGACCGGTGGTCGCAGCAAGCCGTGACGCGTGTATTCGGCAATGAAACTTGGACGTGGGACGAACGATGCAACGTCTGGCGAACCAACGCTATCAATTATTCCAAGGTCCATGGACTACTCGCGGCGAATTCGTTCGGGACCGTCGATCGTGTTCCGCAATGGCAGTCCATTAGCTGGTCCAACGTAAACTTGCCTGAGCTTCGCGCCGAACAAATCGAAGCGGTACGAGCATGGTCGGCATCGCGATCTGGAGTCATTGTGATGCCCACAGGAACCGGCAAAACCGAAGTCGCCCTGCGCATCATGGCAGACCACGGGTGCAGTACTCTCATCGTCGCTCCCATTCGCGATCTAATGTATCAATGGCACAAACGGATCCTCCAAGGTCTGGGGTACGACGCAGGGATCATCGGAGACAATACCTTCAACGTCAAGCCCGTATCGGTGACAACTTTCGATAGCGCTTGCATTCATATGCCGAAATTAGGGAACCAATTTCAACTGATCATCTTTGATGAGTGCCACCATTTGCCAGGCCCCATTCGAAGCGATGCCGCGCGAATGAGCATCGCTCCCATGCGATTGGGACTAACAGCAACCCTGGAGCGAAGCGATGGCCAGCACACCAAGCTCGATCAACTCATTGGTCCGTTGGTTTATCGACTCGAGATCAATCAAGTTCGAGGTGACTCGTTAGCTGAGTTCGACGTCTATCGAGTCCCTGTCCATTTGAGCGAAAAGGAACGCGTTCGCTACGACCAATTGTCTGAAATGGTCTCGAGCTATGTGGTCGAACGCCGTCAGGACAATTCTAACTTCACCTGGAAGTCCCTTTGCGCGGAGACGCAAAGTAGTGGCCAAGCGGGCATCATCATGCGGGCATATCGCGAAAAAAAATCGATAGAGGATCGCGCCGAAGACAAACTGCGAGTTCTCGAAGATCTGTTCCGATTGCACCACGGAATACCCATGATTATTTTCGCTGGATCTAATGCCATGGCTCGCGACGTCTCCCGCCGATTCCTTATCCCATGCTTGCTAAACCATTGTGGCAAGGCTGAGAGAATCGATTACCTTGATGGATTGAGGGACGGAGTCTACCCAGCAATCGTGGCCAATCAGGTACTGGACGAAGGTGTGGACTTGCCTGAGGTGAAGATTGCAGTGGTCATCGGCGGCTTGGCGTCGACACGACAAGCCAAACAGCGACTTGGCCGCATCTTGCGACGCCGAGGGAATGAACGAGCTATACTCTACGAGGTAGTCGCAAAGGACACGAACGAGACGGGGCGTTCTCGGCAACGAAGGAAAAGTGATGCTTACGCGGGAACTCGCAATCGCAACGTTTGAGAACGGGGAGCTCATCCCGGACCGTTTGAGTCGCAAGTCCGATGCAGCCTATCTCGGTTTCGCAGAGAAAATGCTCGCTATCTACCGAAATGGCATCGGACAGTCACGGAGGTCCCTTCATCAAGCGGTGCATCGCGTATTCAACGAACAAGTGGATTGCCCAGGGCGAAGGATTCAAGCCTTTTGCAAATTGCTCGACGAGAAATCGGAGTTTTCAAAAGGGGACCGCAGGAAGATTGTACAACTGCGGCAGTCTGTGTTTCGCGCTGCTACCAAGTTTCATCCGTTGGTCGTCGAACGCGATGCACTCTTCGAGAGTCAAGAGTCTGAGGTCAAACGTCGCATTGCGCAGGAACATAGCATGGATTGGCCTGAACTGCATGACAAACTCTTCTCCGACTTGATCGAAAATCATGAACTCAAGAGCTTCGCAGGCTATGCGGATGCGATAGCATTGCTGTCGCGTTACAACGTTGCGCAAACGCAAGTTGTAATGTTCGATGCTGTCAGAATGACGATTCGGGCCAGCCGTGATTTCAAGCAGATACTGCGATTTGCAAAGTTGGCGAGGCTGATGCATCGCATCACAAAAAAACCCGATCATTATCGCTTCGAGTTTGATGGACCAGCGTCGATTCTGCGGAGTACGCATCGATATGGTATTGCAATGGCGAGATTTCTACCTGGCCTGTTGTCTTGCCGTGGTTGGACGATGGAAGCCATTCTGCGGGCAGCACCGCATCGACC
>JANLUJ010000747.1:0-1256 GCA_031363425.1 Pirellula sp. | reverse complement strand
AAAAAAACTCCGGTTCTGCTATGCTCTTTTGAACGGTTTCCATCGCCTTGAAGCAAGCCGTGATACCCGAAGTGAAATGCAAAACAACGAATCGATCTGGAAGATACTTGGCTACAAGCGAATCATTGGAAAGTGAAACCGCTAAATGATTGGCGATGTGTTTTACAGCTTGTTCTGTGACCATTGCACCATGTACGCTTACAAGCTCAGAATATTCACTAAGCGTTACCATCGTTAGGCATGACGCACCTCGGTGCATTGGCTCGATTGCCAGCCAGCCATTGAGAACGGCATCGAAGCCATTTCGATTTGGCAAGCCTGTTAATCGGTCCTGCCACGGCAAAGGTACATTCGGTCTGCCAGCTTCATCCACCGTACCTGTTGGAACGAACGGCTCCAAAGGAGAGGAAACGGATTGGTTACGATTTTGTCGTTCACGATATAGCTGCAGGTACAAACCGCGATGCATGCAAGACTGCAGATAAAATTGTTTAGTTGGCTCCCAGCTCGAGGCTTCCTTCATTTCCAAGTCTGCAGGCGGTAAATCGACCTTTTTTTTTGGCCAAGCGAACGCCAAAAACAGCAAAACCGCTGTTACTTCGGCGGCAAAGCTTAGGTTTTCTATCGAGAGCAGTTGCATAGAGGAACCAAAAAAGTTGTCCATCATGGCATGGTGCGCATTTGCAGAGCATTCATGGAAACTTACACCCCGGCCAGGTCCATGCTTTGCGGCGAGCACAACCCGATCGCAATTAAACAAAGCTAGCGTTCGACTTTGCCGATTGTATAGATAAATACAGATTGAGTTGCATGGGTACTTGACAGCTTGTCCCACGCGGTCATAAGTTGAGAGGAAGTAGTGATTGCTGCATTAATCCTCCAGAACGAGCAATACACGACGATACATCAGGATGCGTATTTGGCGGTTTAAAAACCGATTTTTTTCGGGAGCAACTCAACCTACATCGAGTCCGTTGGACACGAGGAAGAAAGTTGTAAACGGAAGACAAGAAAAGGGAGTGGATCAATGATTGATTCGGGATTTCAGGATGTGTTGGGACAAGCTAAAAAGATGCTCCACGAGAGCCCGTTCCATTCGATTCGCATGCTCCAAGTGGAGCAATTTGGCGACCAAGTGTTGCTCATGGGTGAAGTGGAAAGTTTTTTTCTAAAACAACTCGCTCAGGAGACAGTGCGTTCCGCCACGCGAGGGATAGAAATGGTGAATAACGTGGCCGTAGGGCAAAGTCCCTAGA
>JANLUJ010000725.1:0-2627 GCA_031363425.1 Pirellula sp. | reverse complement strand
ACCGCCGCTCCACTGACCTTGTGTCAGTGGACGGAAGACTTGCCGGCTAGCCCATGCAAAGCGAGCGCATACATCCCGCCCCACCGAGCTTGCTCGGTGGACGGAATGACTTATGCTCTCGTTACCGTTCGAAGCGAAACTTGCCAGGTGAGCGTAGAAGAATTTCTTTGCCAGTTCCGCTACGAACACATAAAGAAGCGTTAGTGCGATCAACATCAACATCAAGGGTGCTGGCAATGGCACGAAGCCGAAGAGCGTGTTTAAAGGGAGATACGGCAAAACCAGAGTGATGCAAATGACGACAACGGTGCTCGCAAGCAAAAGCGTTCCCGGACGTGCGACAGGGGATTGACAGCCTATCGCTTACGGCCGACTCCGTTCTCCGAACAACGCTTCAGGTGCTTGAGCTGGAAAGAAACGTTGGTGAAGCGGCCAAGTTAAGGTAGACTAGATAACGCGTACGGTCGGCGCATTAACTTTTGTTTTGCAAGGCAGGGAGTTGAGTATGACATTTTCGCCGATGCGTCCGACATTTGAGATGCAGCTCCCGTATTCGAAAGTGGAGGTCGTACGGCGGGTTGGATTGGAATTGAAGAAGCCAAATGGGAGCAGGAAGTGTCTATTGTTCGACAACTACTTGGAGCTCCACATTCCTGCTTCGGAGACTCGGTATTGGTCACCGCATTTGTCGCTCAGTTTTGAAGGTGACGACACCAACACTCGGGTCCATGGTCGGTTCGCTCCTCGGCAAGAGGTCTGGACTCTCGTGTGGACCATCTACATGACCCTTGCATTCGCCGCTTTTTTTGCCTCGGTGTTTACCTGTGCGTTCTGGATGATGGGGCAGTCTACTTGGCTTGGCTCGGCTGCTATTCTGGCCCTTGTTGGAATTGGCTGTCTCTACTTAACGAGCCAAATCGGACAGCAATGGAGCGCCGATCAAATGATTGCACTACAGGCGGATTGGAACACTTTGATCGAACAAGCATTTCCGCCAGAATCGGCAACTCGTGGAAATTAGGCCAATACACCCAACAGCGGGTCCTTGTTCCTCCAAAGTCTCATTGATTTCGCTCGACTCGAACTCCAGCGTGGATTTGTTCCCTCGGATATAGGACGACTTGGTCCGCTTCATCGAGTCCCAACGGGTCGAGCGTTCGCCACTGCCTGAGACAGATAGTGGACATTACAAAGGTTGGCCGCCACTCTCCGAACGACTCAAACATAGACTGCTGAGATTCTTGCTGAGCCTTCGCGAGTGATAAAACAGAGCCTGTCCGGAACCGTCAGATGTGCGATAATCCTCGTTGTTAGGTGTCTTTAAAAGTCGATCGAGCGGCGAACCAGTATGAAAATCATAACTCAATACGACGTCCAAGATTGGTACGCAGGTGGTAACGACCTCGCTTCGAGCATGAAGTCAATCGGTTTGCGAAGCGATGAATTGTTCGTTCCGGAAATGCCGTTTCACTTGCAAGTTGCGATTTCCTCGCTTGCAAAAGAAGATCCAACCGCTGCCGTTCCAATTGAACGTTTCGCTTCCATCTCCTTCTTCTCGCTTTGCAAGGGATTGTTTCTGCCATTGAGTGGATTGGCGGATCAGCGCGCGACGGAAATATTCGGCTTCACTTGCCAATCGAAATCGATTGCCTCGAAGCAAGCCTCGGCACAGCTGGTGGAAACCTTCTTGAACACCTCGGTTGGCTTAAGTTTTTGCCAAAAAATTGCGTGTCTGTTGGGGGATCCATTCGAAGGGCGACGAAGTATGTTTCGCCGAGACTCCCTTTTGCGACTGCTGCAATCGGTGTCGCTGCAAGCTCGCGCCGATATCCTGGACGAGCTAACGCGTGTTGGGGACATCGCGATAGTATTTGCGAAACACGCCAACGTGGTAAGGCAGGAAGATCCGCTGACCGCCGCCGAGGTATTGGCGGCATTGCGACCGATGCCTAATTTGTCTGCAACCGATCGTTTTGAATTGCTCCGTTCCCTGCTGTCCAGATGCGGACGGATAGAAGCCTTCTATCTGGTAAAACTCGTTCTGAGAGCAGCGGGCTTTGGCTTTGAATACCAAGGTCAAATACTAGCCGAAGCCATTGCAAAACAATTCAGCATGCCTACCGAATCGGTCGAACATGCGATCGCTTTGACCGACCCAATGAACGTGGCTCGAGTTCTTAGCGAACAGGGGCCCGACGGTTTGCGCGCGATCCAACTCAAACCACTTTCACCGGTCCGACCTGCCTTGGCTTCGGTAGGCGGCGAACAGATTACCAAGTACCCTGTATGGGTCGAACGTAAGTACGATGGTATTCGACTGCTCTTGCACAAGGCAACCGATGTAACCGGCTCGACACTCTGCGGCGCATACACCCGCAATCGAAACGATTGGCTTGAACTAATTCCAGGATTGGACCGAACGATTGCGATGTTTCCTGTCGCAAACGCCATTGTCGACGGGGAACTATTCGGCACCATTTTGGACATGGAAGGACCACGCCCTGCTTCGGTGTATGAGTTATTTTCGATGCTTCAAGGGGAGCCAGTTCGTCCGGTGACTCTCAAGTTTGCTGTCTTCGACTTGCTGTACCTCAACAATGTAGACTTGACGAACCAACCGCTGCATC
>JANLUJ010000724.1:0-3033 GCA_031363425.1 Pirellula sp. | reverse complement strand
GCGGCGATTCGGAATCTGGTTCATTGCGAGCCGGAATGTCCTCTAAAAAATCCTGTTGCGGATTTTTGTGTGTGGCTGAATGTAAGACTGGAAGTCTGCGAAAAACACTTGGCTTGGACTCGAAAGCATCAAAAAAAAATTTGGGAGGTGGGGCGATTGAAATGATGCGCCCGGCGTCTGGTACTTGCCGACCCTCAGTCGGTCCGACCATGACAATCGATATGATGCAAAATGCGAGCTGCAAGTATCGCGAATTCGCCTTCGTTCGAAAGCTCATTACTGTCAGTGAAGTTGATGTTTGTATTCGCACCTTAACGCACCATGAATTCGGTGGAATACGGATGAATGTCGATGATGCTCTCGTTGAGCGTCTGGTGCATGTCCGGCGTGCCTTTGCAAAACAACAGAAAGTAAGCTGGCTCAACCCGACTTCGAAGGCGTACACTCAGGCGGTACTGACCTGGTGAGCAAAGCAATTTCCCTGGAATCGTATAGTGAGCAGTACGCGAGTCCAAGGGTGGTATGCTGTGAGCTTCCATGCGAATCAACGGCGGATGATTCAACACGGTGTAAGGGACCGTACCCGGTCGAAAGAATGGCAGTGGATCGACGTCGACCGGAATGGGCAAATACATCTCTCTTTCTGTTCCCTTAACGTTGGTAATCAAAAACTTCGTTTGAAAATTTACGAGTTGAGTATCGCGCTGATATCTGCTGGCACGGACGTCGAGAGAATGCCAATCGCAAAGGTCGCCATTGGTGTCCAAATGCCCGGATTCCCACAAATGGGATCCATCCGGTCCGATCAGGACGGTGTTTAGCCATAGTTGGGGCTGGGCGCCTAGCGAACCGCTCGGCATGTTATGACCTTCGCTGGTGTTTCTGACTACGTAACGAAGTTTGAGATCGCTTCCAGCACGAGGTTCTCGGTCGAAGAACGGGCCATCGATGCGGCCGCCGTTCTCCAGAATTTGGGTTGCCGAGTCGCGTTTGATTGCGATTAGTTTTTCATTCTCATCGACTACTTTCCGTGCGTCGCGACGCTCCTGGGCGGAGGACCAGGCTGGAGGAAAGGCTTTTGTCAACTGACCTCGATTGATCGCATTCTCGAATCCATCGGTTCCCCAGCCTTGTCGATGATCGAACTCCAGCCATTGCTCCGGAGTCCATCGGAGAGATTTTTCGTTGTGTGGAAAGATGCCCGGGTGCGCTAATGGATAGCTTGGCCCATGGAAAATATGGTTGGCATGTTTGCGGTTCGCATGGATGGATTTCCCGTTGACCTGTGCAGCCGCACCGAAGCTATAACCGTTTGGTTTGCCGGGTACGGATCCCATATGACAGTCCTGACAGGATACCCCTTTCTTGCAAGCTGGACCCGAACGATACTGCTGGTAAACAACTTCAAGGGCTATTCCTGGTTGTACGAGCACTTGGTGGCAGGCCGCACAAAAGGAGCTGTCCGATAGTTGTTCGAACTTGATGGCCCCTTGGTGAATACCTTGGAGTGGACGTTTGTCTTTAGGGTTGGTTTTGACTTTATAGTTTTCCGAGTCCGCAATAACGGCGGCAACGCCATCGCCACCCCAGCTTCCTACCACTGGGTCATATGGACTGCCTGTTTCGATTCGACGTTCGCCGTTCACGCGACCGTATCGTTCGACGACTCGATGGCAGGCGATGCACGTGATTCCCTCTCGAAAGACGACCGGGCCATTGAAAATGGGTGCCTCGCGCGGATGATTGGTTTGCGTGGCAACGGGAGCATGGCATCGAACGCAAAACGAACCCGAAGTACCGCGAACCAAATCCGCGACAGCTTGTTCAAATCGTTGGAACATGGGGGAAACGGCTGCATACGCATGGCCGCTTACTCGCCATTCGTCATAAATCGTTTGATGGCACTTGGCGCACGACAAAGCAGAAGGATACTTTTCGTTTGCGAATACCTCTAAGTGAGGATCTACGGCCGCTTGACCGTTCGCAGGGAGAGAGACCTTCCTCTCTGCTCGTTGTTGTTCGTTCGCAATGTCCGGCCCCATGCTCGAAAGTGGATCACTATTCGCATTCGATGCAAACGAAGGCGCAAGTAAATTGTCACTATTACTTGTCGGTGCTGCGAGGAGATCATCGTCTCCGTGGAGCTGAGTCCGATTGCTAATGGTTGAAACAGGATGAACTGGACTCGCCTTATAGCTGGAGGGTCGACTAGGAATGGCGTTCTGGACAGGATGAGGCGAGTAGCGATTGATAACGGGCTTCGTTGCGTAATCCTGGAGATCCGCCCTGTTCAGAAATGCCTTCAAGGCAGCCGTGTCAAGCTGATTCGGAAGACTACGCTGACTGCCTTGCGGTAGACCAATATTGGGCTGATTGTTCATAGGCCAGGAAATACCATCAGGTTGAGTGCATATGCCTGGCACCTGTCCATGCACGCTACCTGTCGCGAACATCAGTACGCATGCAAACACGTACCCAATCCCAGTTCGCTGCATGGCAAATTTTCTTGAAGTAGTCATCTTGAGATTCACATGGCGTTGCACAGGGCATCCTCTTTTAAGTGCAAATTCGTCATTGCAGGCACAATAGCTTCCCTACGACTACTAGGATCGACCGGGACAAGTCGGAGCGTCAGAAAAGAACCGCTAGCACGCATGGGCGGCATGATTGGCATTGGCGGTTTATGCGGTTCAGTTAGTCCATGCCTTACTGTTTGCCTAGCCTATTCAACTTTTCGCGTAATATTCGAGGCTATTTTATTTTTTGCTCAAGATCAACGTCCACACTTCATTTAGGCGGTTGAATCTGCCGGTTGGAGACTTTCTCTGCAGTCCAAACTGTAATGTGACTCACTATGATTGATGCAACACCTTCTTATCGCTGCAAAGTAAGCCTTGGCAACTCGCGTGGATCCCTTCGATTGGGATGGAAACGCTTTAAAGTTGAAATTTTAGAGATGAGTCGAGATAGCTTTAGCGTCCGCGTCCCATCGTCGCTTGCAAAAAAGATTGTCGTTGGAAGCACCTCCAAACT
>JANLUJ010000802.1:0-2247 GCA_031363425.1 Pirellula sp. | reverse complement strand
GCCTCGATGATGATCTTCATCCCTGCCTTAATGTGAACCTCTCCCATCGCACCAGCCTCTTGAGCAATGTTGCCACCTACTTTGTGGTGACTATCGCCGCCGATCGTAGTGGACAAGCCCCCATCGATTTGTTCGCTGTGTTTTCCCTTGATAATCAAGTTGCTATCGCCGCCAACAAGCTCTGACTTTTGTTTTTCGATGGCAAGGTCGAAATTACCACCTTCTTTCGCCTCCCCTTCTCCGATCAAGAGTTCCATGTTGCCTTCGATATGCTCCCACTGGTGACGTTTGATGTTGATGTGTTTATCTTCGTACACCATCTCACGTTGGTCACCACCCTTCTTCCCATCTTTTTCCCAACCGATGATCTGGTGGCGGTTTCCGAAAATTCGTTCTTTCGAGTCATTCAGCACACGCACATCCATGTTCTTTTGGGCATGGATGTAGACCCGTTCGTCCTTTGCCTTGTCCTCAAACATTAACTCGTTGTGACCCTCGCCCCCTTTGGAGCTATTCGTCTTGATGTAGGTTTTTGTCTTTTCGTCTGGCAAAGAATAATGCGGCATCTGTTCTGCGTTGTAAACGCAGCCCGTGATCAACGGGCGATCGGGGTCCCCTTCGATGAAGTCCACGACGACTTCCTGTCCGATGCGAGGCAAGGCCATGAATCCCCATTTGTTGCCAGCAATGTTTTGTTGGCAACGAATCCAACACGAGGTGTTCTGGTCCTTTTTGCCCTCTCGATCCCAGTGAAATTGGACCTTCACACGTCCGTACTTGTCGGTATAAATCTCTTCCCCCTTTGGACCAACGACCAATGCAGTCTGGACGCTCGATAAGACGGGATGAGGCGTAATACGCTGAGGGCGAAACTGCATCTCACGAGGAACACAATGAAATTGATTTGTATAGGATGCATGCGTTGGCGTCCCAGTATAGGGACCCGGTTGCGATGCGCTGTGCGTTACGCTGGTCAGCAAATAGGATTTCCCTGCCTCGCCTGGCAAACTGTGATGGTGAGAAAGCTTGAATGCATAACCTGCAGTCAACGTCTTACATAGGCTGGCTCCCGAAACTGAATTGAAGCGAACCTCTTCTTCCTCCATCCGTCGCACAGTCTCGGTTCGACCATCCTCCTTCTGTACATAGTCGTTTGGAAAATCGTAGACTTCGTAGCCTGAATTGTTCTTGAGTGGTATCAATCCATGCTTGGTCGCATTTACCTTGAGGCTGGTCGAAGGATGCTCAAAATCGTAGTCGTCCTGTTCCCATTTACCTGAAACAAATTCGTAGACGTGTTCCCAAGACGAAATTCGGTCGGTTTTTATATGGCCTCCGGCAGCTGGTCCGTGGGGAATTTCCGCTTCAATGCAGTTTGGATAATTGCTTTTGTCGGACAATACAAGCGTGTGCTTGTTCTTTTCGAATTTGAAGTAGTAGTAAACGCCGTAACGCTCTAGGGTACGTGATAGGAAGTTCAGGTCCGTTTCACGGTACTGCACGCAATGCTCGACTTTGCGAGATTTTAGAATCGCTGCTCCTCCGGCATCAATCCATGTCTCGACGTGTCCATACGACTTCACGCGTTTGATGACTTCGTCCAAAACGTCTTGAATCGACTTTTCTTGCTTCTCTGGCAAGTAGACAAAACAGCGAGCGGCACGACTCATAAACCAGATCCAGGGCACCAAACGAACACGATAGATTCGACTAAGCAAACCACTTTTCGTTTCGGAATCGGTAGAATCCCCAGCCCAGAAGTGGCTTACATATCCGTGAATGTAGCGAGGATCCTTATCACCGCGATCGATACGAACCGCGAGCGGCTGGCCAATTACGTCCTCCGCTTTGATGTTCTCTTTGTGCGAAGCTATCGAAAGGGAGAATTCGAATGGTCGCGAGATTTCTTCGCGACCTGAGAGGGACGTGAGAATTGCTTCCTCACCAAACAGCCCTGTCGGTTCTAGTTCAAGCAGTCGCTTGGCCATGATTTCCACTTTAGTTGATGGTTTACTGTTGAGTCGGATTGGGTTGCGTGAAGCCAAGAACCGAACAGACTTTTACTTTTCCATTGTATCCATTTTGCAAGAACGAACCGTGTCGCTATTGCCAATCGTTAGACGATGCGAATTTTGTAACATCGTCCCGCAGATGGCCTTGGCAGGCTATCTTGCTGGGTGTGACTTCATTACCTCAATGACTTTAGGATTCAAAGTGGGATAGGCTTCTAGCCTGTCGAATCGTTGT
>JANLUJ010000682.1:0-13539 GCA_031363425.1 Pirellula sp. | reverse complement strand
ATTCTGTCAATGCATCGGTTTCAAGGCGGCTATCGCGAGGTGAAAACCGAAGCGATTCGACGAGCGTGTTCAAGTTGACCTGCGAGGTACCGCCCGACATAGATGCAAATGCACCATCAGCAATTTCAAGTCCTTCGTCGGCAGCGTTAAGGATCGATGAGGCCTGAATACCGGCGGTATCATGCGTATGGAAATGGATCGGGATACCGATCTCTTGCTTGAGCGTGGAAACGAGCTTTTTCGCGGCCGCGGGTTTGCACAAGCCGGCCATGTCTTTGATGGCAAGAATGTGAGCTCCCATGCGTTCGAGTTCCTTCGCCAAGTCGACGTAGTATTTCAAGGAATATTTTTGTCGATTCGGATTGAGGATATCACCGGTGTAGCAGATGGCCGCTTCGCAAATCATGCCAGACTGGACAACAGCATCCATTGCAACCCGCATGTTCTCGGTCCAATTGAGGGCATCGAACACTCGGAAGATATCGATGCCAGCGTCGGCCGCCTCTTTTACAAAAGCACAAACGACATTGTCGGGGTAGTTGGTGTACCCAACGGCATTCGAAGCCCGCAACAGCATTTGAAAGAGCATGTTTGGTATTTTTGACCGAAGATCAGCCAGACGTTGCCATGGACTTTCTTTCAAAAATCGCATGGTGGTGTCGAACGTAGCCCCACCCCACATTTCCAAACTGAAAAATTGCGGCGTCAGCCGTGCGTAGGCATCCGCAATCTTCATCATGTCGAAGGTGCGAACCCGCGTTGCCAATAGTGACTGATGAGCGTCGCGCATCGTCGTATCGGTCAACAATAATTCCTTGCTACCGCGGATGGAATCGCAAAACTTTTTGGCGCCCAATTTCAAGAATTGATTGCGATAGCTCTCCGGCATCGGCTTGGTAATATCCACTTTTGGGATCGATGCGGGTTCTCGCCGAATGGTTTGGTTTGCATTGCCGACCATCTTGTTTCCATTGACCAACGTTTCTGCAATAAAACTAAGCAGACGCGTGGCCCGGTCTCGGCGTCGCTGCAATGCAAAAAGCTCCGGAGTCTTGTCAATCATCCGAGTCGTCGCATCACCGGCCAAAAATGTCTTGTGCGTGATGAGCGAAATCAAGAACGGTATATTTGTCTTGACACCCCGAATACGAAACTCTTGAAGGCACCGTTCCATTCGTCCGGCGGCTTCACCTAAGTTTCGTCCGCGGGCAGTGACTTTAACAAGCAACGAATCGTAAAACGGATTCACCACGGCACCGCTAAAAGCGCTGCCCGCATCCAAACGAATGCCCATGCCGCCGGCGCTCCGATAGTGCGTGATACGGCCGTAGTCAGGGCGGAATTGGTTAGTGGGGTCTTCGGTTGTCACGCGGCATTGGATGGCAGTACCGACGACGTGAACGTCTTTTTGGAGTGGCAATCCAAGCGAATCGTCCCCTAGTTTTTCGCCGCAGGACACCAATATTTGAGCGCGAACCAAATCGATGCCGGTGACCTCTTCGGTAACGGTATGCTCGACTTGGATTCGCGGATTGACTTCAATGAAATAGTATTTATTGGTTTCCGTATCGAGCAAGAACTCAACAGTTCCTGCGCAATAGTAACCAACCTCTTTGGCGATCGCTATTGCAGCCTCGTGGAGCTCGGAAGCAATTTTCTTACTTAAGTTCGGCGCAGGCGCTAGTTCCACTACCTTTTGATGTCTGCGTTGTACGGAGCAATCGCGTTCGTGGAGATGTATGATGTTTCCGTGTTGATCGCCGAGAATTTGCACTTCGAGGTGCCTAGCTTTTCCAACAAGTTTTTCGAGGAAAACTTCGTCGCTGCCGAATGCGTTCTTTGATTCTCGTTGGGCTTGTTCTAAGTTAGGACCAAGTTCACTTTCCGATTCAACAACGCGCATTCCACGACCACCGCCCCCCTTTGAGGCTTTGAGCATGATGGGGTATCCCATGCTCTTGGCGGTTGCAATCGCTTCCTCGAGCGAGGCAACAGCATGTGCGGATCCTTCGAGGACCGGCACCCCAACCTTCTTTGCAATCGAACGAGCGGCCACTTTGTCTCCTAGTAACTCCAAGGCACGAACACTTGGTCCGACAAACGTGATTCCCGCGGCTGCCAAGGCTTTCGCAAATTCTGCATTTTCAGAAAGGAAGCCGTACCCCGGATGAACCGCATCGATT
This sequence comes from Pirellula sp., assembly GCA_031363425.1. GTDB lineage: Bacteria > Planctomycetota > Planctomycetia > Pirellulales > Pirellulaceae > JBKCUI01. Next base: position 11,356 of record JANLUJ010000682.1, on the reverse strand, counting down.
CGGTTTTCTAGACAAAGTCTCACGATACTATCGATATCTAGATACGACCGAATGGGTTCGCCGGCCTTTCCGATTTGGTACGCTTCATCGGCTTTGAAACGATGTAGAGCGAATCGATCTTCGTGTGAGTAAAGGGCAACCGTTCGGATTTTGAGTTCGTGGGCACTTCGGAAAATCCGAGTAGCGATCTCGCTGCGGTTCGCAGCAAGCAGTTTATTAATGGCAGGCATGTTTTAAAAAACGCACGATAGGTAAAGGACACTTTTCAGTTTTGAACGAGGGGCGATTTGACTGGCACCTTCGTTTACGGATTAGGGAGTGTAGGTTTAACAAAGTCCCCTGCTATTGCAATAACAAATCCGTCAGGTGCAATGTATTCACTGACCGCGTCGTTGACATGTTCTAAGGTCAAATGGGATACGTCCGTCTCTAGTTTTTCGTGGTAGTCCATCGTTCGCCCGGTAAATAGATTGACTGCCAGAATGTTGGCGAGCTGAGAATCCTCCGAACGACGAACGACTTGTTTTTGTAGGTAGCTCTGAACGCCATCCTTTAGTTCTTTTTCCGTTATTCCCTCTTTTGCGAGTCTTCTAATTTCCTCTTCTATGATCCTTACGAGTTTGTCGCGATTGAGTGGTTTTGTGATTGCTTGTATTGAAAGCGAAGCACGCTCGTCGATTTGACTAGCAAAGAAGGTACTTGCAATGCCCTGTGCGAAACCCTCTTCTTGCTTCATTCGATTGCTAAGTCTCGATGGAAAGCCGGCATCGCCGAGCACAATGTTCGCGATCAACAAAGCTGGGTATTTGGGATGATCATCTCGAATAGCGTATTGTTGGCTTGCAAAGTAGAAACTATCAGCTTTTTCCAATGTCTCAAGAAACTGCACAGGAATTTTCACTTCCGTCATGGCAGACGCAGCAATGCGTTGATAGGCTATTTTGGATTTCCAGTTGTCGAGCATCGCGGACAGTTTTTCCTCGACTTGTTTTGTTTCGCAGTCACCAACGACGGCGACTTCGCCCTCGGTCCCCGACAGAAATTTAGCGTGGATATCTTTGACCTCCGATAGCTTGAGTTTCTTAAAGTCCTCGTGTTCTTCCTCAAATGTGGGGAGATAACGAGCGTCGCCACGTTTGAAGGAGTTGAGTGCACGCGATACGGTTCGAATCGCGACCTCCTTCGGCTCCTGCTTCTGGTTCTCAAGACGAGTCAACATTTCGTCGCGCGCGATGAAAAACTCTTGTTCGTCAAAAGAAGGATTGCGAAGAATGTCTGAGATCAAATCCAAGACATCGAGCAAATTCGTACGGTTTGCTTTAACGATAATGTTAAGTGTTTGTAGCTCTGACGTGACGCTAATCGCAGCCTTGAGATGCTCTTTTCTATCAGAGAGCTGTTGAGGCGAGAGAGTCTTGGTGCCCCGCTCCATAAGCGCCCCTAAAATGCGGACTGCGGCTGATTTACTCATCAGCGATTTTTCGTCCCCGAATCTAAGCTTCAAATTCAAATGGACCGTTTCCCCTACTGACTTTTTTGGAAGGAATGCATAGGGTATACCGGTCTTTAGTTCACCTCGAACGAGTCGATTTTCGATGTTTTTTGGTGATGGATCAAACTCTTGACCTGTTAAACCGTTTGACGAGATTGCGATCAAGAAAAGATTGAACAGCAACAAAAAAAGGCGAGTGCCTGCGCGGAGGTAGACTTGTTGCATTGTGAACTGGTTCCTGAGGCTCGCGAAAACTACGCGATCGATTCGTGAAGTGGAAGATTGTAATACAATTCACAGTGTTCGTAGATTGGACATTGAACGAAGATTCAGAATAAACACGTTAGGAAAAAGAATGACATGGCATAGAGTCTGCAGTTCACAGGACCTCGCAGAGGGACAATCCGTGGAAATCGTTTTTCAGGGGGACGTGATAGCCGTCTACCGCCACCAAAACGTTCTTTACGCAATCGACGGAATTTGCATGCATCAGGGGGGGCCTTTGGCACGCGGCAGAGTGGTTGACGGCACAGTTATTTGCCCGTGGCATGGGTGGCAATACGAACTTGCAACCGGAAATCATGCCCCATCGTGCAAACCAATGCTGAAAACCTTCAAAATCAGTGAATCGGATGGGGTAATTGAGATTGACTTGCCTGCATGACAACTCCTAGCATCCCAAGTGGTTATGAAAAAGGTTTGAGTTGGTTCCGCCCACACCCCCATTGGTGTGCCGAATCCAATCGATCGATTCAAACCCAATTGAAAGTGTGTATTTAAGACTGGACATTCGGTCAGGGAGGACCGCAGTGCAAACTATTAAAACTGCTATCGTCGTCGTACTTTTGCTCTTCGTACTGTACGGAGGCTACATTGCCATGAATGGGACCGATACGCCCCTGAAGAATGGTTTGAACGATCTAATCGGTTCTGATCAAACGATGCCAGATGTGTCGGGGCCAGGGCCAAGTGCAGCCAGCAATCCAGGAAACGCGGCAACTGGCTTCGAAATGTTCAATAATACACCGCCAAAGGGATTCCCGTCGAATTCGTCAAGTGCAAGTGGTTCGCCATTTGGAAACGCGAATGGTTTCGAGTCGAATGCGACAACAACTCCGTTTCCGGTCTCCTCCAATGCCTCGCTTCAACCTTCACCATTGTTGACGCCGCCAAGCGGGTTTCCGACAACAAGCACACCGTCGTCCACGACAAGCTTTCCGAGCAACTCCTTGCCACCTCTGGCAAGCGCATCATCGCCGAGCTTCAATCCGTCTGCTGCTCCGAGCCGCGATGACAAATCCCCTCCAAGCCTCAGTGATTCGTCGATTCCAGTCTCAACCAACACACCAAGCTTTGGAAGCAACGCCTTCGAGTCCAAAACTTCGTCCGACCTAGCTGCGTCCAGCGATACTTCAAAATCTCTACAACCCCTAGACCTACCGAGCGAATCGGGAGTTGCCTCTCCGTTCAGCAACTCCAGCACTTCGTCTATGGCAATCAAATCGTCAGCAAGCAAGTCCTATGAAAATGCCAAGGACTTGGCGATGGAACAAATTGAACGTCGAAATCTGAAAGATGCTTTGGCAACACTGTCCGTTTTCTACAATGCCCCTGAACTCACAAACGATCAGCGCCAAGATCTTTTGGACCTGCTGGACGCTTTGTCACGAGAAGTCGTTTTCTCGCGTAGCCATATCCTCGACATGGCCTATGTTGTGGCGCCAGGAGAAACGCTCGAACAAGTTGCTAAGCGTTACGACTTGCCAACGGAGATTTTGGCACGCATCAATGCCATTGATACTACATCTCCTCTCCAAAGCGGCGCGAAACTAAAGGTTGTGCCTGGACCATTTCGAGCCGAAGTGGACCTGGCGAGAAACGAATTGACGATTTTTCTTGGTGATCTCTATGCAGGTAGATATCCGGTCACTTTTGGAGCTGAGCCAATTCCAAAACCAGGGGTATTTCAAGTTGTCGACAAACAGAAGAACCGAAACTACTACGGAAATGGCGTTCAAATTCCAGCAACTGATCCCCGCAATCCGTTTGGCGGATATTGGATCGATCTAGGACAAGAACTTTGCATACATGGCTCGTCCAGCAGCGGGCCAATGGACAGTCGGCTTGGCTGTATTAGCCTATCTCCCATGGACGCAAACGATGTTTTCGGCATGCTCAGTCGCGGCTCGCAGGTAACCATTCGGAAGTAGATTATTTAGGCGAGCGACAGGATGAAACCTACCATTTGAGCCTGAGGCGCTAGCCGATCAATGCCACAAAAATCGGCTAGCGCCTCAGGCTCAAATTTACAAATGCGGTACTTTGCAAACTGCCGATCGCCTAAGCACACACGATTTCGTTAGGCCGGCGACCCTTCATAGGTTGCCCGTCCACGAGCGGCGTACAATCAACCGGCTTTGAGTACTCGCTTCGATATGCCTGATCACCCGCGGTCAAGACGATGTATTTTCAATTCGATTTCAGTCAGGTATTTCATTGACAGTATAGTATGCGTTTCGATGCAAAAGTTCTTCCCTGTCCTGTGAACGCAAGGGCACAAGATCGAAGTTGTAAACATGTCCGCGTGTTAATTTCTCCAACACAAGTTTGGCGCTTAGACCATCTTCAGCGAGTGAGACGGATGCGACCTTGGGCGTCGTTTGCTCGATCTCCGGTCCACCATATCCACCGTGATATGGGTGAGTAAAGGTTGTGACTGCATACGAACTTGGAATGCTTCCTGTCGCCCTGTCGACTGGCTTCGTAAACGCAATTTTGAACCCATCCGGCTCAATGGTGACTCTCTTGATTTCGAACGGTATTTCGCCACTCCATTCTAGTCGCTCCAACGCAAACGCTTTCATGCCGCGGACAGGCCAGCCGCGATTGGTGCCGCCGCAGAGCAAATTTCCCTCGGGTGTAAATTCGACGTTCAGAATACCAGTCGATAGCCCCTCACGAAAAGGATAGCAAGCGCCTTGCCATACACCCTTGATTTGTTCGGTTGTAGCACGCATCAAAATGGAAAGTGTGTAGTCGCCGAGAAACATTTGGTCCTCAAACGGACCAAACTTGCCCTGCGTTCGATTGACAGTAAAGCCTGTGACCGATCGCCCCATTTTGATATATGGAAACACCACCGCGTAAGGCGTCAACTGCGAGACCCGCTCCTTCTCAAGCAAAATGCGCGAGCCCGATTTGGGATTCGCTGGCACTGGTCCCAATTCAGGAGCGTATTGATAACTATTGAAGCTTGCAGGGTGGCCATGAAAACTCCCTTGCGTAACAGCCTTCAGACTACAGGAGCAATTCCAAGGTCCTTGGCTCTCGACATAGAACAGAGAACCATGTTCATTGGGCCCGATCCCACCTGGACTGCGCAATCCGCTAGCAAACGCCGTTGTCTTTCCATCCGGGGATACTCTCATTACAAAGCCCCGAAACAGTGCAAACGAATCGTAGGAGTTTGAAAGACCGAGAGACACAAACATGTTCCCGGCCGCGTCGAATTTTGATCCGAACGCGTACTCATGATAATTTGCATAGCCCCAGGCGTCCGAAATGGTTTCAAAACGATTTGCTTTGCCATCGTTTTTCGTGTCGCTGACTCGCGTCAACTCGCAACTTTGTGTGACATAGAATGACTTGTCTTTGTATGAGAGGCCAAATATCTCATCCATCCCGGTTGCGTACAAATGAAACGAAGGATTCGGTTTCCTTTCGTCGATGCCATCGATCAAGTAAATCTCGCCGTGGCGAGTTCCAACTGCCACGCGACGGTCAGGCAAAACCGCAATCGCCCCAGCCTCAATCACAATGTCTTTGGGAAGCGGAATATTGACGATTGGATAATATTTTCGTTCGCGTTCCTCCGTGCCCCAGCGATGCCCCACCTCTTCGGCTCGAACTCCTTCGATGGAAAGACATGCAACGAAAAAAAGCCGACAGTACAGACCGCTTCGGATACTATTCAAGTGGTTCATAAGTAAACTCAAGTTTCGATTGGCCTTCGCGAATGCTTAGTCTAAAAAGTAGTTCTAAAGTCTGTGGATTGTCCGAAAGCGTTCGAAGATGCACCTCGGATCTTGGAATCGTCAATCGGAGATTGCGAGTCTTGTACACATTTTCCGACTCTTGCTCGATGTCCCCTGTCAACGCCCGAAACCAAAGCGTTTGATTGATCGGCGATTTGAATTGCAGAGTTCGCTTGAGTAGAAGCCTATCAGCCTCCTTGATTGCCACCGATCGATCTTCGAACTCAACACTGCCGCTTCGGTACACGAACGTTGGAACGGAGGACTCGTCGAACGAGTATCCCTTGAACTGATAGCCGAGATTCTTAGGATACAAGGGGTTTGGATTGACCGGAGATTCTTTTGTCATGACCGGCCTCAACGGCCAAGAAGTATTTGCATCTGCCAGTTCAACGAACGAAACATCTTGAGCCAACGCGATCGCTTTACTCGACGGATTGAATCCTCCAGAGCCTTGTCCACCTCGATCTACGCGTATGAAATCCCCTCTCCAGATTGCGGTCAGTGTTCCAGTCTCTGCGTTGAATGCATAACTTAGCTTTTCAGGAAATCCGACCGCGATTCCACGGAACCCGGCAACACTGCTGCGCCCGCGATACGTTCGAGCGGTATCCAGAACCAATAGATTTGTTTCTTGCCGACGAATACCCGGCGGATCGGCAGCGGACGTACCAAGCGAAAGGTAATACCAGATCGCTTCGATTTGCAATTCCGTATCACCATCTAGAATGGTTTTGTGTGCAGCGATACCACCTGGCCAAGAGTATGGCATTACGATTCGCGGACGATAGGCAGCTGGGTTGCGAAGGAAGTTGTTAAACCATGCTGGCTGAAGACGTTGAAACGTTGTCATCAAATCGATACCTTTATTGATCGGTGAGGGCTTGCCATTGAAGTTGTGACAAGCAATGCAATTGAGACCCTGATCACCAAGTAACTCCCGACCTCCGGCTCGCAATTTTTTTTCTCGCTCTTGCTCGGCCCTGCCGCTGCTTTCAGGGTTGGGAAGCTTAAAATCGAACCTCTCCAATTCGTCACATTGCTCGAGCAATTCAGGCAAATGGCGAAGATTCGTCTCGCCGAATTGTGGCATGCGTGTTGTCATGAAGGGACGGACACTTTCCCCATCGAACAGAACTTTCTTAAGCCAGACTGGTTGAAGCTTTGCGCCAACCAACGTCAGTGGCGGCGGAATGCGTCCGTCGTCGCCAAGGTTCTTCTCGCTCGACTGGAAGTACATATTGCGATCCGCCGTAACCCCTCCAAAATCATCGCGAGTATGGCACGCCACGCAGTTGAAAACTGTCAGCGTTTGAGCAATCCTGACTTGAACCGACTCAACGGCTTTCACTCTCTTAAGCGAGGCGACGATCGCTTGGATCTGCGTCTCTTTGAGATGGAACTGAGGCGCATTGCGTCCCGTATTGGACAAACATCCCCGACCAAGATCGGCACTCCGTAACGAACCCCTTGCTTTGACTGCAGGAATATTGCTCAATGCATGACAAGCTATGCAATTCAGTTCTTGAAAGTACTTTTCGCCCAACTGGACCAACGATTCGCGAGGACTAAGCGATTCGCGGACTTGACGATGCTCGCTGAGAAGATAGGTTGCAATTGCTTCCGACTCTTTCGTTGTCAGCCTCATGTCCGGCATCCGACCAGAGCTACGTACCCGCAATGGCTGAAACAAGAACTCACTTAGCGATTGGTGACTGTACTTGGCGGGAACATGCTCCAGTTGAACTGCGACCAAGTCGTGATTCTTCTCTTTCTCCTTTTCATTTTCATTTTCTTTGACGTCTTCCTCTTCTGTCAGTTCTCTTGCAATAACTTCGCGTGGCGCGTGGCATGCTACACAACCTACAGAATGAAATAGTTCTTTGCCAACATTTGCGTCCTGCTCTAAATCGGCCTCAGGTCGAAATTGCTTTTTCGATTGAGAGATGAGAAAGTGAGTTAGGGCTTCAGCGATTTCAGCTCTTTCGGTTTCGGATCGCGTATTAAGCATATCCGGCATGGTTGTGCCTGGTTGCGTCAACGAAGGTGACGCAAGGTATCGGCGCAAGTAGTCGGGGGCAATCCTAGCTCCAACCTCCGAAAGGTCTGGAGCAGATTTTTCAAGAATTGGATCCTGCTCGCGGTTGTCATGACAAGCGGTGCATCGGAACTGACCGATCAGTAGATCGCCGACTTGCGCCTGAGACAAAGGATGTCCAACCGAAGAATCCACCACTACGGGCAATGCCCATGATTTCCCAATTGTGAGAAGCAGAGTGCCTGCAATACACAGAATGGTTTGAATCCGTTTCGCGTTACCGTCGTTTCTCGATTTTTCACTCATATGGACGTTTGTACCCTGAGGGTCTTTCCGTGACCTATTTGCCGAATGCATATAGACCCTTTACTGTTCGGACATAAATGCGGTTTCGATCGAAGGCAGGAGTAGCATAGCAGTTCTCCTTCAATTCATTCACCGCTAGCACGTTGAATTCAGACGTCGTATCTGTCACCGCGACTTTGCCATCCTCCGTAATAAAAAACAGCTTGTTATCAGCCACAACCGGAGAGGCATAGATATTCCCTGAAGCTCCCTGCAGACGCCCCCGTTTCAACACATCGCCTGTCCGCGGATTTAAGCATGTTACTATCCCTTGGTCACTGATCATAAATAGTAGATCGTTCACTATCACTGGAGATGGCAACTGAGGGATGTTGCGAAAGTACTTCCACACGACGCTTTTGCTGGTCATCTCTCCGGAACCTCCTAACCGAATCGCCATCATGCTGTTCTTGCTAGCGATCGATTGCCGAAAGTACTCCCACTCCTTTGCATCCAGCTTGCCATTTAAGTCGAGGTCGACAGCCGAGAAAAAATTCTTGGATAGATCGTCTGGCATTTCCTCCAGCTTGAGCAAGCCATCGGCGTCTGCATCTTTGGCCAATACAACAACTGAGAAATCATCGATCTTGAAGCTCGCTTCGGCTTCGTTCTGCGGTGAACCGTAACCGTTGATGTAAACCATGTCCCCGTGAATCACGGGAGTCGACTTCATCTCGAAGCTCAAGCCTCCGACCCACCATAGCTTTTTCCCGCTGGCTGCCGAATACGCAGTCAAATAGAACGAACCTACGGCGATGATCTGTGGTTCCCCTTCTTTGGGTTGATAGATTATCGGGGAGCAATGGCCACTGGTTGCTTCGGCTCGTTTTGTTTTCCAAATTAGTTCTCCGGTCACTAAATGAAAGGCTGCGATGTAGGAATCCACGTTGTGATCACAAACCAAAATCAACCGGCCATCGCAAATAATCGGCGAAGCCCCCATACCGTAGATATTGGAAAACGGTCCCAAGTTGGTTTTCCATTTCAATTCTCCATCAGGTGTATAGCACAACAGCTGATCCAAGCAGATGGTTAACAACGATTCCTTATCCGAAGCCGTCAAATAGATACGACCCTCATGTAGAACTGGGGATGAATGCCCTGACGGGAGCGGAGCCATCCATTGCAAGTGTTGCTCTTTGCTAAACTCCATTGGCAGCCCGCCGGTATTGGCAATGCCGCATCCATTCGGCCCGCGAAACTGAGACCAACTAGAATTGCCATCCAAAGTTTGACGCGAGAAAACACTCGACCTGGCAAGCAACAAAACGGTAATCGACAGTAAGATCTTAGATAGCGAAGACATCGTTGAGCCTTTTGAGTTCAAGTTCGAATTAGGTCAGAAGTCTACCTAAAGCTTGACGGCTCGTCGAGCAACTTATCTACCTCACTGTTTCTCGATGACTCGATAGAGTCTACGGGCAGCATCCTCCCAAGAACCGGATGTTGCCTGTTCGCAACATTTGGCCAACTCAGCCATTGCTTGCGGGCTTAGATTTCCACTTCGAACGTGCTTTTCGAGCTGAGTCTTGCAGGTTGCAATTCGCTTTCCATCGTGCGAATTGATGGCCGTGAACAATGCATCAATGGTTTTTAAAGCATCGTCGTTGGCCATGAATTTCGGTACACTTGTCCATGCCGCCCACCCCCAAAGCGATAAACCAACAACGAGAAATGTCAGAATTGCGTACAACAACTTTGGATTGATTTGCTTTTGGCTATTCGGACTCACTAACAACCTCCCCTCCATTTCGAGTTGAGAGCGCAACCCAAACTTTTGGATCAATAAAGGCTGATGTGAAGCGAACCGAGCCGTCCCCCATCGCGATCGAACAGCCAGGTCCGTGCTCACCCCACATTTCGTCGGTATGTCCAAATGGGTTGTTGGGCGCATGAATGATTACTTCTGGATGATCGTGTGTGTCTGGTCCACTATGGACCCCTACGAGACAACCTGCGCCGTTGTTTTCGGATTGCCAACGACGCAAATCTAGTCGTGGCGGAGTAACAGCGGTCGGGACGACTCCAACCCAAGTTTTATTGCTGAGGATCGAGCTATGCTCACCAAGAAAGATCGTGTTGGTCAAACCGTCCGTGATTCGCCGAAGTGGCATCCGTGAGTTAGGAAAGAATGGTCCATCCAGAAAGGCAGGCGCACCGCCATTTGCCGCAATTGGCTCTCCTTGTTCGTAGTCGTAGCAGTATTGCGTGTCGCGGCCCCAAGGTTGATGGATCCCGGCATTGGTGACATAGTGACTGTGAGAAAACCGAATCGGATTTCCATTGCTAAGTATGATCGGTGTCCCGTGACGGTGGTCAGTCGCTTTTTCCACTTGAAAGCCATCGCTTCCCCCCGTCGCCGACGGACACAAAAACAAGGAAACCTTGGTTTGCACCGCGATAGAATTTTTTGGCGACCAGCACGGCTCCGAGAACAAAATGCTATTATACAGCGAGCCTTGTTCAATGTAAGGCAGAAGAAAAGTCCCCCATCCCCATCCAGGCGACGAGTTGCGATAGCTGTCGGCGCAGGCTATTCCGTAGAAGTTTCCGTCGAGGCGTGTGTTGGTAATGTATGCGGGTGGAATCGCCTTGATTGCAGACTCGTAATTGGCAATACCCAGGCCGAGCTGTTTCAAATTGTTCTGACAACTCATGCGACGCGCCGCCTCTCGTGCAGCTTGAACTGCGGGCAAGAGCAGTGAAGTAAGCACGCCAATAATCGAAATAACAACTAGCAATTCGACCAATGTAAAGCCGCGCGGACAAGAAAGCATTTTCATAAAAACCTCTAGTTAGCTTTGGGCGAATTTACCTTGCGCTAAACAAAGTTTAGCGTGCGCTAACTTTCTGTCAACACCCAAACGGCCGTCGATAATCACATACCTCGTTTAACCGGAGCCAAAGTCGACAGCTTTCGGGCCACCGAGGCAACCAAGGAGTTGGCCTGGTAGACCATCGCCGGTTAGGCTCGGCGACTAACCAGAAAATTTCGAAATGCCTTTTCGGTCTCTTCGCTAATGTGATGCTCTAGGCCTTCGGCGTCTATCTCCGCACTGTCGCGGGGTACGCCAATGGCGAGCAGGAAATCGACTACAAGTTGATGCAAGCCTTGGCTCTGACTTGCAAGAATCCGCCCCTTTCGAGTCAGGTGAATGGGACCATATGGCACGGATTCCATTAGACCTAGGCGTTTCAACCGTCCGATCGCGCGATGGGCAGATGCGTTGCTTATTTGAAACATTTCGGCCAGATCGCACAGACGACATTCCCCTTTGTTTTTCGAAATCAACTCAACCGCTTCAGCGTAGTCTGAAGCGGTTTCCGAGGTATGGTCCTCGCGCGTTCTCCTGTGCCCGTTCAAGAGTTTTTTCGGTTTTTTTACCATTGAATGCTTCAGCGTCTCGTTCGAATTCAATCCACGACTCAATTGATGCGGAAAAGGAG
>JANLUJ010000657.1:0-6066 GCA_031363425.1 Pirellula sp. | reverse complement strand
CCGCCGCAAAACCACTGCGTCATGGCGTGGGGATTGTGATCCCGACCATCCCGGCCACCCTCGCTAACGGGCGTTCGGCCAAATTCTCCACCCCACCAAACAATCGTGTCTTCTAACAACCCGCGGCGACGCATGTCTGTCAACAACGCAGCAATCGGTTGATCCACTTCCTTGGCATTTTTGGAATGACCTTTTTGAAGATCGCCGTGCTGATCCCATTTGTAACTATGCGATATCTGCACGAACCGCACACCGCTCTCCACATAGCGACGAGCCATCAAGCATTGGATGGCAAAATTTTTGGTTTCAGGGTTGTTGACCCCATACAAGTTCAGCGTCTCTTCCGTCTCATTGGTTATGTCCTGGATATCTGGTGCTTCGTTTTGCATTCGAAACGCAAGCTCGAAGGACTCGATGCGACTTTCCAACTCCTGGTCAGGTCCAATGTCAGAAATCCGCTGCTGATTAAGTTGTTTCAATAAGTCCAGTTCCAGGCGTTGCAGGTCTTGAGGAGTGCGCCGTGTGATGAACGGAATCTTGGCCTTTTCTGATGATAAGCCTGAATTTCCTATTGGAGTTCCTTGGTACACGGCTGGCAAGAAAGCTGAACCCCAATTGTTTGCTCCCCCATGCGAGAGCGATGGACAAATGGTTATGAAACCAGGCAAGTCTTGATTCTCAGTACCGAGTCCATAGGTAAGCCAACTACCTATGCTTGGTCGAATAAAAGTGTCGCTGCCAGTGCTCAATTCCAAGAGGGCTGCGCCGTGCCGCGAATTGGAGCCATGCACGGAATTGATAAAGCAAATCTTATCAACTTGTTTGCCGATTTCGGGAAACAAATCACTAACGTAATAACCGCACTCGCCATATTGCCGAAATTTCCATGGCGATTTCAGTAAGGTCCCAGTCTTGCCCGATACGACGCGCGGCTTATCAAATGGAACAGGCTTGCCATCATCTTTCTCAAGCTGAGGCTTGTAGTCAAATGTGTCTACTTGCGATGGGCCGCCATGCATAAACAGGAAGATAATCCGCTTGGCTTTGGCTGGAAAATGCGGTGGGCGTATCGAAAGCGGGCTAGATCGAAGATTGGGAACAATCGGTTCATCTGCGCTCGCGGCATTTGCAAACAAGCCTGCCAATGCAAGGCTGCCGAATCCAACGCCGCTTTGTTGAAGCATTTCGCGGCGACTCAGCGGACGCGAATGCAAGGAGTGCCAGTGATTTTGAAAATTTGTCATTCTTTATTACTCGACGTAACTGAATTCGTTGGAAGAGATCAATACCCGACACATTCCTTGCCAAAAGCGTATCTCGGTCTCTTCTGCGTTTGATGTTTCAATCGCCGAAGACTTTTCGAGTTTACGGCTGTAATGTGCGAGTCCCGAGTTGCATCGCGCGGTGTTCAAAAATGCACCGACAGCGTCGATCTCTGTCGTTGAGGCAGGTCGCTTCAATATTCGTCGGTACGCTGCGTTGATCCGCTGTGCGTCGTCCATCGAGGCGTTTGCCAATTGCCTGGCGATAGCTTGAGTCTGTTCATGCACTAGGTCACTGTTCATCATCAGTAGAGCTTGCGGTGCGGCGGTCGAAGTTTGTCGATCGCCACTGCTCATCGCTGGGTCAGGAAAATCAAGGGTTTGTAGGACCTCAAACATGCCGCTTCGGATGACTGGCAGATAGATGCTCCGCCTCGCGTTGGCATAGTTTAATGTTCCGCCTGCGCCGGTGGAGTTGACATAGGTATGATTCTCAACCTTCATTAAGGAGCCATACATGGTTGTGTCCAATCCGACTCCCAGTTCAATAATCGAATCGCGGGTTTCTTCGCCAGTCAGTCGGCGCCTTTGGAATTGCCAGCGAAGCTCATTTTCCGGATCGATCTCCGCGCCCTTTGCCAAAACCTGCGTGCCCATTTGGTAGGTTTGCGACAACATGATCGTTCGATGCAGATGCTTAATGGACCAATTGTTGGCTACGAAATGACTAGCAAGCCAATCAAGCAACTCAGGATGGGTTGGCTTCTGACCAAGGAGTCCAAAATTATCGACGCTGGAAACTATTCCGCGTTTGAAATGCCAGTGCCAGATGCGATTGACGATCACGCGGCTTGTAAGTTGGTGGTCTGGACGCGTCATCCACTGAGCAAGTTCTAGTCGTCCACTCGCTGACTCGCGGATAGGCGTTGAGTCGGCACTTACCAATATCTGTGGAAAGCGACGCTTTGCCAACTTCCCGAAAACGAGGTGGGTACCACGGAGATGGATTTTCAAATCTTCTGGTTGAGATTCCGTGACACCCATTGCCATCGGCGGATTGGGGCGGCGGCCCTTGATTTCAGCTATCGAGGCTTCGAATTCCATGGATTGAACTCTCTCCGACTCGGAATAGAAACTCTCGATATCCTTTTCTGGACCAACCAATGGCGAATCTTCGCCCAACAATTCTTCTTTAAGTTTCCCATTCTCATTTTTTGCGTTTCCATCGTTTGCCATCACGACACGCGCCAAGACTTCGAAGATACGAGCGAACTCCTTCAAGGATGTTGGACGCGCAGCAAGAAATGCATCTCGTACGGTAGGTGGAGTTTGCTGCCGAAGTGTCGTTTCGTTTTCGAGTTCCGAATAGATTTGTTTCGCCATGGCCTCGAAGTCCTCTTTGGCGTTGCGAACTCGAAGCCAGGGAGAAAAGAAAGATTCACCATCGGGGTCTTTGTTCAGACGTTTGCGAATGTTTTCGAGATAGCTTCTCCACAAAGAAAGCACCGGATAGCGAATGCCTAAATCTACCCCTGCTCGAGATAAGGAAACCGGTTCCATCGCGAAGGGCCACGCTGTTTCGTTCTGAAAAACCAGGGCGAATTTATCGATGTGCGGAAACATCTTCTTTGACTCGAATCTCAGCACGTGTTTACCTGGACTGAGACTCATCTGCCGCCCCACGATCCAAACTTGGTCCTCGGGTTGCCAACTGCCGGTTGTTTCAACAAGAATCGAAGGGCTGATCTCAACGCCATCGAGGAGCAACCGAATCGGCCGACGTTCTGCTGCCGCATAGCGAAACTCGATTGCATATCGGCCCGCGTGTTCCACTTCGATATCGTATTCAGCGTTGGCAATCTCCTTGGGGTTGGCACCCTCCTTGCTAATGATCACGCCAATTGCCTTGCCGTAGCTCTCGGTTTCGCGAATAACGTTTCCGCGATGAAACCCCTCGGCTTCGATGAGCGCATATCCAGCATTGACCGGATATGGTCGATCCAAGAGGTCAAGTCCCTGAGTAAGTTTGCCTTTAGCGTTCTCGCTGAACTCTTCGTATTGGACCGTGGCAATCAAAGCGTTGGCGATTGAATCCTGAATGCTATTCTTAACACGAACTCGACAGTCTTCATTCAGCTTTGCGATCGACGCTTTTACTGCGTCGATTTGGCCATCGAACTTTTGAATGACTTCACGTTCCCTGGGGGATGCAAGCGGACGCTCAAACCATTTGGCTACCACCTTGTGGTTCTCCATGGTTTTAGTGCTCTTGAAAATGCCAGCCAGTGCGTAGTAGTCTGCAGTCGGAATTGGGTCGAACTTGTGGTCGTGGCAGCGGGCACATCCAATGGTCATGCCCATAAAGGCTTGGCAAACGGTGCTCAACTGTTCATCGATGATATCCATCTGCATTTTAAGCGGATCATCCTCAGCTAGCATTTTCGCGCCGATCGCCAAGAAGCCGGTAGCGGCATATCTCTCTAATGACTCCGCTTGTTCTGGACTTTGATCTGGATTCGTTTCCAGCAAGTCACCGGCTATCTGCTCTTGGACGAAACGATCGTAGGGCGTGTCTTTGTTGAAACTGGAAACCACGTAATCCCGATATCGAAAGGCATTGGCATAGGCGATGTTCTCATCAAGCCCATTGGAGTCCGCGAATCGAGCCACGTCCAACCAATGACGACCCCATTTTTCGCCGTAGCGCGGAGATGCAAGCAAACGGTCGACAACCGTCGAGAAAGCATTTGGTGAATCATCATGAAGAAACGACTCGATCTCGACCTCGGTTGGAGGCAAGCCAATCAGATCGTAGGTGGCTCGACGAATCAGATTTCGCTTGGACGTTGGCTTTGCGGGTTCCAAACCTTTGGCTTGCAATTTCTCTAGCACAAACGCATCAATGGGAGCTCGGGACCAATCGCTTTGGTCAACGTTGGGTGGTTGAGGACTTCGCAGTGGTTGATATGCCCAAAATGATTTCTGAATATCCGTGAACTCGACTTGCTCCAGTTTTTTCTCAGGGCTGGCAGCATCTTCATTGGAAGCCGTTGCGGGCCACGGTGCTCCCATCGCAACCCACTTGGACAGCAGTGCCAATTCACTCGTCTGCAATTTATCCTTAGGCGGCATTTTTAAAAATGCATCATGATTGATTGCGCTGATCAAGAGACTTTCTTTGGGCTTGCCCGGAACAACCGCCGGGCCAAGTGTCCCGCCTCGAGTTAGCCCGTTCTTCGAAGTCAAGCTGAGCTCGCCTTCCGGATCGGAATCGCCATGGCATTCAACGCATCGCTGAAGCAAGAGTGGTCGTATTTTCGACTCGAAAAAATCGATGGCTTCGGTGGATGGCTCATCAGCCCGCACGTCCCCTACTAGACAAATGACCAGCACGCACACCAGGATCGTAATCGTTCGGATACGCATTTTTAGTTCTTTGAAACGCCGTCGGTAACTTCGAAACGCCGTCGGTAACTTAGCTGACCGAGAACAGGCAAATTGGCAGGTGGGACTTTTTGAGAGGGTGACTAATTCTAACATTCAATAGGGTTAGAGATCGATTGCAATCCGGGATCAAATCGCATTTTCATTTGG
Source organism: Pirellula sp. (assembly GCA_031363425.1). Lineage (GTDB taxonomy): Bacteria > Planctomycetota > Planctomycetia > Pirellulales > Pirellulaceae > JBKCUI01. The sequence goes on along the minus strand of JANLUJ010000657.1, from coordinate 1,210 downwards.
GTTTCCTGTCTGGGTCGGAGTCTGCGACGTGACCTGCATTGAGCCTGTGTCGCTAGGAGACCTTCCCACTTTCGCGTCAATGAATTAGTTGAGTGGGTAGCCAAAAAGCCCGAACGATCCGCCGGTCAAGCCGGTGGGATTCAGAAATACCGCAGGCTTGTCCTGATGCTAAACAAATCGAACGGTCCCACGAGGGGCAATTCGGCAGGTCCCTCCCTCACGTTTCGGGTTATGATTGGTAGTTTACACACTGCCGCTCGACTAAACAGTGAAATCACTTCTTGATAACACGAACCCTGATTCGAACCGTCGTGTAAGCGCCATTCCATTCTCTTCCATTCGATGTTGACTCGCCTTCCTTTTCAAGTTCCGACTCGCGCATCGGCCTAAGCTCTTGTTTGACTCGACCTAGCGGTTCGGGACTCCGAAATGTCCATCGAGACAATTCTCGCTTGTCCGAATCCTTTGCGTCCACTTGCAGGCTATTCACTGGAGCGTTCGAGAGGGATTCTGGGTCCACATCTTTCGCAGCTTCTTTTGTTGTAGCGACAAAGTCTAAGTACTCGGATTCTGGCAATTCCAGTGGAACCTCGACACCTAAATTCCGAAGTCGCTTGGCACCATTCTCCCATTCTTCCATTGGTATTTGGAATTCAACGATCAACGTGTCCTCAGCTGTTTTCAACGACAAAGTTTTTCTTTGCACGTCTGCTTCCTTCAGCTTGCTGTCCACGATCCCATCCGTCAATCCGTTTTCATTTGTCGACTTACTGGCTGAAGTGATCTCGGTATCTTTATCATGAGGTTTCGCAGCAAGTGCCAGCCTTGATTCCGTTGTTGGTTTGTAGCGAAAGGAAAACCTTGCAATGGATTCGTCACTAATGGAAAGCATCTCGTCACTCCGCTGTACGAAATCCCCCGATTGGCCGTTCTGACGGAAGAAAGAATCCTGAGCAAGCAGCGAGTCCAAAGATTCCCATTCGTTCTTACCCGAGGCTTGCTTTTCAAAAAGAGACTCCAGCAGCAACTTGGTCGAAGGCTCAAGGCGTTGTAATCGTTGCAAAGGATCTGCCGGTTTGGACAATCCAAGGGCAGGGTTGATCGATGGATCTACAACCACCGGTGCAGGAACGAGTTCGACATCGTTTGCCTCAGATGTAGATGCTCTCTGTCTCGACAGCGGGGCACTCCTCACTGAACCCCCGAGAGC
>JANLUJ010000621.1:0-4647 GCA_031363425.1 Pirellula sp. | reverse complement strand
AGTGAGCGGACGCTGTAAATCAACTCTCGCTAAAAATGACATGCGTTTTTTCCGTGTATTCCGTAACTTCCGTGGTCCAATTCCGGAGGCTTGGTAGACATGGTTCTTTCTGTTTATTGCTCTTCCTCACAATCCTTGCATTATAGACTTTTTGAACCACGGAATACCCGGAAGGAAAAATCATCGGAAATCACGGAAAGTTGTTTTCGTATTTCTCAAAGGACAGTGAGCGGACGCTGTAAATCAACTCTCGCTAAAAATGACATGCGTTTTTTCCGTGTATTCCGTAACTTCCGTGGTCCAATTCCGGAGGCGTAGTCCAATGCGTATGTTATGAACTCAATACGACTCCATTGCAGGCGAAATCGAAAATATCAAAATTGCGAGGATCACCCTGCGATTTTTTGTAATAGATTTCGTTCAGTTCATGGGAAAGTACCATCGGTACCATTTCTTCATAACGTCCGCCGTGTGAACGCAGCTGGCCTGCGAGTTGTGCGAGGTCATGGTGCGCCGGCGTGCGACCGATCACGAAATCGCGATTGGATAATACGAACAAGTCACCAATGCGGTCGGCCGGAAGCTGCAACTTCGTCGCAGCCGTTTCACGAGTATGCACTTCGGAAACGCCTTCCAAATTCAATACCCAATTCGCAACCGCGCTTCGGTCTGCGGATTTCGGCAGATAGACCGTGACCGCGGAACCAAGTGCACCATGATGTTTTACATAGGGGTCCGTAATGGGGCAGATAACCGTGATTCCATCGCCGAATTTTTCTGTTAGCTCCGTTTCCAGATAAACGACATTGGGGTTTCCCTCGGCGTCACACTTTGCGTTCATGCCATGATCCGCAGTCGCGGCGACAATACAGCTCAGACGCAACAGTCTTCCGATCTCTTCATCGATTCCACGATAGAACTCCAACGATTCCGGGGCTTCGGGAGCGTACTTGTGTTGCATGAAATCCGTGAGCGTCAGATAGCAGAAATCGGCCAAGCCAGCTTCGATCAAATAAACGCCTGCCTTGAGAACGTATAAACTTGCGTCACCCGAATAGATCTCTGGTTTCGGTCCGACATGGCTAATGATGTTATCGATTCCGTTGACTTCGATCGATAGTTCATCGGCGCGTTCGGTGGAGAAAGCGATGCCGGTCATGTTCTTGGACAGCAGCTCCCGAAGTTTATCTTTGGCAGTCACCATGGCCACCTTGCGTCCTGCGTTTGCGGCCGCCGCTAAAATCGTTTCGAGTCGCAGAAACTTCGACGAGTTCGTCATCACCTCTTTGCCGGTTTCGGGGTCAATGATGTAGTTACCGCCGATCCCTGTCTGGGATGGCGGACAACCAGTCACAACGGCCGAGTTGTTGACGTTGGTAAAGGATGGCAGTGCGCCTCGAACGAGCGAACGGTGGCCTGTCTCGAGCATCCGAGCCAGATTGGGCATAACCCCTTTGGCGAGCGAAACCGACAGATACTCATCTGCGCACCCGTCAATGCAAATGATCGCGACAGGGACAGTCGGAGGGTGATAGTCACGTCCGTTGACGGAGAATTTCGCGTCAACGATGGATTGGGTGGTTGAATTCATTGCGGTTTGAATAAGGGTATCTAGATGAGCCGATACCATTCTATGCGATGGCACTAAAAAGGTGGGGCAGGTAGTCGACCGACGGCAGATTTTTTCGACCTGTACGATTGAAGTTGAGTTACCTATGCTATCCATTGAGCCTGAGGCGCTAGCCGAGCCACGCCGCAGGAAATCGGCTAGCGCCTCAGGCTCAGTAAGCTCCAAACTTTTTTGAATCGTACAGGTCGAATTTTTTTGCAGTCGGCAACCACGAATTGCACGAATGTGGTAGCTTGCGTAAGAACACAATTTCAATCCTTTTAAATAACTCATGCAATTTCAATCTTCCAAATAACTCATGCAAAGTTTGTTCGACAACACGCCGGTCCGATCCGATTTCCAAGTCCCCGAGTATGAGTTACCCAGCCAATCTCGGGTGGTTATCATTGGCGGCGGAGTTGCGGGAACTTCATTGGCTTATCATTTCGCCCGTGCTGGATGGAGCGACGTAGTCTTACTGGAACAGAACACTATTTCGTCCGGCACTACATGGCATGCGGCCGGGATGGTTGGTCAATTGCGAACGAGTTCGGCACAAACCAAAGTCAACAAAGCCTCCACCGAACTTTATGCGAGATTGATGTCCGAAACGGGTCACGATCCGGGATGGCTGCAATGCGGCGGATTGCAAATCGCGTCATGCCAAGAGCGCCTGTTTCAGTTGCAGCGAAGCGTGGCGATGGCAAACGTCAATGGCGTGGCGGCCGAAATGTTATCCGCCCGCGAATGCGCAGATTTTTGGCCGATCATGCGGACGGATGACCTTGTTGGGGGAGTCTATTTGCCGGGCGACGGCCGCGTATTGCCCGGCGAATGCGCGAAAGCCATGGCATTGGGCGCAATCGAAGGTGGAGTAAAGATTTTTGAGAACCTCGCAGTCGAAAAATTATGGCATTCCGAATCGACCAGCGGCATGAAACGGTTTAGAGGTGTAAAGACCAACCGCGGAGAGATTCGATGCGAGTGGATTGTGCTGGCAGGAAACATGTGGATGCGTCAAATTGGATTGTCGGTCGGCGTGGATATCCCGGTTTATCCGTGCGAGCATCATTATGTAATCACACGGCCAATAGATGGCTTGACACGTAACTGCCCGTGCGGTCGCGAACCAGATGTCGGCAATTATTTCCGAACACTTGATGACGGGTCAGTGAAGCTCGGCGCTTTTAAGAAACGGTCGAAACCATGGCAAGTCGGCGACACGGTGCCCAACGATTTCGCCTTTCAGCTACTTGAACCTGACTGGGAAGATTTCGAACAATCGCTACGCGACCAATTGCATCGTTTTCCGACTATCAAGCGGGATGACATTGTGAAGTTTGTCAACGGTCCCGAAGCCTTCACGCCGGATAATAACTTCATCATGGGGCAACCGTTTTGCACCGACGGTTTGTTTGTTATGGGAGGATGGAACTCCGCTGGAATTGCCTGTGCAGGAGGAGCCGGAAAGTTTGCCGTCGAGTGGATCGAGAATGGCGGAATGACACTCGATCTAGGATCAGTTGATATTCGTCGGTTCATGCCCTTTCAAAATGGCCGCAAGTATTTGCAAGAGCGAGTTAGCGAAGTCCTTGGACTTCATTACCAAATGTCGTGGCCAGGGCGGCAAATGGAAACAGCCCGCGATGTTCGTGCCTCGGGACTGCTTGAGTTTCACAAGCAGCATAACGCTTGCTTCGGAGAAATCGCTGGTTGGGAGCGTCCGCTGTTCTACGAATCCGCCGGAACCGAGCCAAAAATTGCATATTCGTTTTTAAGACAGAACTGGCATGCGCATGTGATAGAAGAAGTCCAGACGTGCCGTAAGTCGGTCGCGTTGCTCGATCAATCAACCTTTGCTAAGTTCGAATTGTCAGGCCGCGACGCCTTGACCCTGCTGCAGTATTTGTGCGGAGCCAATATGGACCGCCCCATCGGTCAAGCAGTCTACACGGGCATGTTCAATTCGCGCGGCACGTTCGAATCTGACTTAACAGTGGTCCGCACTGGGAACGATTCGTTTTATATTGTCACAGCTACCGGACAACAACAACGAGACCATGACTGGATTGTGCGCCACATCGGTAGCCTTCAAGCCGAGTTGGCCGACGTGACGACTGATTGGGCCGTCGTTTCGGTAATGGGTCCGCAATCTCCCATGGTCTTAAATCGCATTGCTCCCATTGAATTCCCCATCGAAGATGTTCGCTATGGATCCGTTCGAAATCTATCCATTGATTCGATTCCAATCCGAGCATTGCGCATCAGCTATGTCGGTGAGCTGGGGTGGGAATTGCACGTGCCGATCGATGGTGTACAACAAGTAGCGGATAGAATCATGTTGGCTGGTTCTGAGTTTGGTATTCGTCCGATTGGTAGTTATGCGATTTCCGCGATGCGCATCGAGAAGGGATTTCGAGCATTTGGGCACGAATTGTCATCGGCGGAATCACCGATGGAGGCTGGATTGAGTTGGGCCATAGATTGGGACAAAGATTTCTTGGGCAAAGAATCGTTATTGAAAAAGCGTAAGCAACCCTTGAGTCAGCGCTTGGTTTGTTTCGCGCTCGAGGATCCTGCGGAAACGCTTTGGGGCACCGAACCGATTTTGATGGGTGGCAAATTAGTAGGCTACACGACTAGCGCTTGTTTCGGCCCGACGATTGGTACGAGCGTGGCGATGGGGTATGTCAAACATCCGACAGGCGACTCGCTAAAGTCAAGCGACCTTCAGTCCAACCCGTTTGAAATCGTACAACTTAGCCAACGCCATCGCGCCAAGGCCTCATTGAAACCGTGGGTGTAACGATCGCTCTACGTCATTGATGCGAGCGGCAGGCTTAAATCTGCCGTAGCATGGCCCCCTGGCCGGGGCGGTGTGCCGCGCGGCCCAGGGGGCCATGGTGTGAAGCATTTCTGGACGGTTTGGGGCTTGGCCCCACCGTCCTCAAGGTTTGGCGTACTAACGGCCAGGTTCCCAACGTTCTCAGCTGCCCAGGCACTCACCCGCTTTTGGCGGGTGAGTGCCTGGGCAGCAC
>JANLUJ010000619.1:0-4194 GCA_031363425.1 Pirellula sp. | reverse complement strand
GAACGGGAGACGGAAGTCCTGTACCGAGGTCAGACGGCGTTTTTCCCTGATTTTGTCTTTGCGCATCAAGACGGCAAGCGAGTATTGTTGGAGATTGTAGGTTTTTGGACGCCTGAATATCTGAGCTACAAAGCGCAAGTGCTCAAGCTGTTTCGCGATCAGCCGATACTTTTGGCGATAGCTCAATCGTTGAAAGAAAAATGGGCAATGGACCTTGAGCTTTCAACCATTTTTTTCAAGGACACTATAAAGGTGGAGCAAATCCTGAAATCGTTGAATTCCTTGCGGCAATTCGCATAATCTTGCAGAGGCATTTGCTCCATTTGTCGGAGCACCGAGCGGACGACCACACACCCATCCAGATTGGAATCATGCTTTGCACTTTTCAGTCGCACCCGGCATGTGCGTCCTACCGTATACCTTAAGAATTTTTTGATAACACTTGCATTTTTGACACTTCCATTCAACACTCATGAAACACGAGGCGACTATTACCTAAAACTAGGAGCGTAAGATCATGGCGAATTGGATATGGTTACTCGTTGCGATTTCCTGTGTCGGCAATTCTTCAGACCGAACGATCCTCCACTTTAGTTCGCAGAATTGCCCAGCTTGCAGAAAAATTCAGCCTGTCATTGATCAACTCAACTCAGAAGGTTGGGCGATTCGATCGATCGATATCGTGAAGGATCAAAGTACCGCTGATCAATGGCGCGTTCATCAAATCCCAACGCTGATCATTCTTGAGAATGGCCGCGAAGTCGATCGAGTAATAGGTAGCGTAGAGAATGCCGAACTCAAGAGGCGCTTGACCGGCAATGCTCTGCCTAAACGTGCGAACAAACCAACACGAATCTCGAGTAGCAAGGTCGCTAACCCAGTCTTCGATTCAAACTATGGGCCAAATCATCCGTTGTACAAAGCCAATATCTCATCGGACTACGGCCCAAATCACCAACTATTCCAAGCCAATAGAACATCCGAAAACGACTTGGCGCATTCAGTCGGTATCAATCATCCCTATTACTCTCAGTACAAGCAACCTCGAGTCGCTTCCGGTGTTGCTCTGAGCAAGCTTCAGCCTAGCCGAACAATGCGACGCAAGCCGACTGGGCTCTCTGAATCGCCCGAATGCTTAGCTGCGACGGTCCGTATTCGAGTCAAATACGAAGAGAATGAAGCGGTAGGGACTGGAACCATCATCGACCTAGCAGGTGATGAAGCGTTAGTGCTTACTTGTGGACACTTGTTTAGAAACAGCGAGGGTCTGCGTCTAATGACCATCGAGCTTTTCGAGGACGGAGAGCCCTACCCAATGCCTGCAACTATCGTTGATTTTCGCGATGATGAAGTCGATTTGGGGCTCATCAGGTTTCGTCCTCCTTGCCCGGTATCCAAAGTCTCGCTCCTGCCGAAGGGAGCAACGCTTCATGAGCAAGATTCCGTATTCAGCATTGGCTGCGACACCGGTGATGCCCCTTCACGACGTGACACGGTCATCACCAAGTTGAATCGTTTTCTCGGTCCTTCCAACATTGAAATCGCAGGAGCACCTGTTCAGGGACGGAGCGGCGGCGGATTATTCGATGCTCGTGGAAGGCTGATCGGAGTTTGCATAGCGGCGGATAACGAACTAGATGAAGGCATGTTTGTCGGGCCAGAAGCAATCTACGCCCATCTTGAAAAGCACCAATTGAATCGTCTCTTCGAGGCTTCGCAATAGATCGTCCGCCAGTGTAGAACAGTTGTCCCAACTGTTTCCGCTTTGCGTTTGCCTCGTATTTTACAATGCAGCTAACTCGGCATCCTTCAATCTGCAGCTCGGAAGGCAGAACGAGTTCAGAGCCTTGGAACGAGTTCAGAGCCTGGGTACGAGTTCAGAGCCTCGGAACGAGGACATGCAGGGCTGTTCCGTTCTGTACAATGCTCAGTCAGCTAAGGCGATCGGCAGACTGAAATCGAATAGTAGCATGACCTCCAGGTCCGAGTAAGATTTTGGCCAGAGTCCAAGCTACCCACAAAGGCTACTTGAAAGGAAAAACGGATGACTGAACGCGCGGTACTAGCAGGCGGCTGCTTTTGGGGAATGCAGGACTTGATTCGTAAGATGCCAGGCGTCGAAAAAACTCGGGTGGGCTATACGGGTGGTGATGTCGCCAACGCTACGTATCGAAATCACGGGACTCACGCGGAAGGGATCGAGATCCTTTTTGATCCAGTTAAGATTTCCTATCGGCAACTGCTGGAGTTCTTCTTCCAGATCCATGATCCAACGACCCCCAACCGCCAAGGCAACGACCGAGGCAGCTCCTATCGATCGGCGATCTACTTCGCAAACGAACAGCAAAAGCAGACAGCGATCGAAACGATTGCAGACGTGAATGCATCCGGACTGTGGCCGGGCAACGTGGTTACCGAATTAGAACCCGTGGGTGATTTTTGGGAGGCCGAACCTGACCATCAAGACTATCTATTGCATCAGCCAAATGGCTATACGTGTCACTTTCCAAGAGCGAATTGGATACTGAGGAAATAATCCAGACGGCCGCGCCTCCTGGGTGTTGATGACTGCAAAATGATAATTCGTGGTCAGCAGTTCCTAACGATGACAACTTTGCGAACAAGCAGTTCAAAAACGAGAAACCACGGAAGACGAGGAATACACGGAAAAAGTTCGCTGTAATTTGGTTTACCGTGTAATTTACTGAGAGCTGATTCCCTGCCTGTTGTCACTTCGATCGAGTTATACCAATACCTCGGCTGAATTGTTCGCTAAGTTTCCTTTCCGTGTGTTCCGCGAATTCCGTGGTTTAAATATAAGTATGATGCGTTTTGTGACTGCGAAAGAACCAACTATTTAGACAGTACAGATACTGCGGCGCTGAAATACAACACCGCTGGAAACCCACATGATCACTGATAGCAAGACGAGTATTCCAACATCCCTCCATGGAAACTCGCCAGTCTGAATGATGATTGCAGGCCGGTAATACTCCATCACCGAAAACCATCGGGAAAGACTTTTCGCCCAGTCCTGAAACTGTGCGAGCACATTCAGCAGAAACGAGGCCACCAAGACGGTAAACACGATTCCTATCGCCCAGCCACGTCGATCGCAAATTGCCGAGATGAGAAACGAAAAACTGCCGACAGCCAGATACACCGCTCCAAGGTTCGTCATTACCATAAGCGTATTCGTTGCAGATAGCCGCATGTCTGGTTGTACGGTAAGCGATGCCAGCAAATGGCCGGAGTAACCGAATGAAAGCATGATCACACCCGACACAATCCATCCTATTGTCTCTGCCAAAAACAACTTCCATCTTGAGACCGGTAGACTGAACAAAAAGTCTGCGGTTCCTCTATCGACTTCCCCAGCGGGCAAGCGTGAACAATACATGACTTCCTGGGCCCAAATCAACGTTAGTACCGTGGGGTGAATCCACAAAAAAGCTTGAGACAATTGAGCGGAGATTTGTTCGCCCGGGTCTACTCCCAGCAAGGCCGTGAGCAACGGTTTGATCAATGGTAACTTGCCGAACATCTGGTCGATATTGCCCAGCAATTTTGGAAGTAGCGCTGTCAAAGAACCCATGACCACACACAATCCAAGGCTAAGAAAGAGCAGGGGCCATCGCACCTCCATCCAAATCTTTTGTAACAATCCCAACATCAAATTGCCTCTTGGTTCGTCTGATAATAGCGGCGAAACAACACTTCTAGTGCAGGTGGGCCTATAACGATGTCCGCGAAATTCTGTCGCGCCGCCCATTGCACTACCTGAGTCGAAGACCCGTTTAGTTCGAGAACGCAAGTACGTTCACGAAACGTCGTTGAGCGCTCGCAAAGCTTCAGATAGTTAGGCCATTCGACCGATTCAATAGTCTGATCGGCCCGGAGTGTTACCTTGATCTGACGAGGAGCCTGCGCCTTCAAACTGCGGAGAGTCGAGTCCTCGACGATTCGTCCATCGCGAAGGATGGCAACATGATCGCAAAGCGATTCGACTTCGCTCAAGGTGTGACTCGAGAATATCACCGTCTGTCCCTTTCTCGTCATATCGCGAAGGCAATCCAAAAGCAAATCCTGCATGATGGGATCAAGCCCGGCGGTCGGTTCATCGAGGATTGCCAACTTCGGCGAATGGGCTAGCGCAAGTACCAACGCTAGTTTCTGGCGGTTGCCTCGGGACAT
>JANLUJ010000789.1:0-1436 GCA_031363425.1 Pirellula sp. | reverse complement strand
GGTGCCACGTAGCCACGACACACTGCCCGACGGATATTCCGGCGACGCCCCTTTGCTTAAGCCTTTCAACAAAGGAAAGTGGTGCAGCTGCGCCGAGCAAGATTTCCCGGTCCGTTGAGGGGTCGTACAATAAACCTCCATTTTCTGCGACGACCCAGTGAAATAAATTGAGCTCGCCAAAGACGGCTTTGAGAGCAGGTAGTTCACGCCCTGTGACCAATACAATTTTACGACCTGAGTCGGCCAGTCGGTGTAGGGCACTGACGGTATTTTTATCTACACGCCCATTGTGCGCTAGGGTCCCATCAAAGTCCGTAGCTAATACGTGATAGCGCATTTTACTTCTTCCAGTTTGACCAACTTACGTCATGCAACATTGGTCCGTATTTAGACGCATGCTGCAACCAAAGTGAAGGCTTCGCGTTTCGAACACCAATGCACCTCGCGGGCCATTCGACAAAGAAAGTTAGAACTTCGTTTTTTTTACGAACAAACCAATTGGCGTGCTACAGAAGAATTAGCAGTACTCGGCACAACGGTTGCTTTGTTGGAAGAACAGACTTTTTCCAACCTAAATTCAACAGCGAGATGACTGATGAGCGACCACAATGCGACCGAATTTTTAGATTTCTGTCGGAAATTCGACCATTCCATGCTGGTCACCCATAGCCTCCAAGGTCTCATTGCCAGGCCGATGATGATTGCTGAAATTGATCCACTTGGTTACTTCTGGTTTTCCACTGATATTGCTTCGGGAAAGGTGGAAGAAATAAAGAGCAATCCAGAAGTCTGCATCACTATGTCTGGAGCAACGGGACACGCAACTGTTCGGGGCAATGCAATTGTTGTTCAAGATCTAGCGAAGATCGTAGACCTATGGAGCGAATCCTGGCGAGTTTGGTTTCCCAACGGTCCAATTGATTCTAGCTTGGTCTTGATTAAGGTTGATGCAGTTGAGGGGGAATTCTGGGCAACTTCAGGCATTCAAGGATGGAAGTACCTGTTTACGATGGCGAAATCGTACGTGCGAGGGGAACGACCAAGAGAGGACCCTAGTGTTCATCGAGTCGTTAAGCTTTAGAATTCGATGAGCAATGGCAAATGAATCTGCACGAATTAAATGGCACTCAATGCACACATCCTGACGTCCTACCGTTGGTCCAATCGCAAACGACATAGCTGTTGTTTGTAGTACGTTTCCAAGGGCAGAAGGGCCCTCGATCGATGATTAGCCTGGATTGGATGCTTAGGAACGGAAAGCGAAGAGCCTGGGGCTTGCAAGCTGGCCACAGTGCGGGATTAGCGTCAAGGGTAATTACTTATCCCTGATTGCTGCCAAAAAATCAAAACCGGGATAATTGGACCGAATCAGGGATCGCGTTGCTCGCTCCTCAAGGCGTTATTCAACGATCGCAGTGGTCGGCTTGCTGAGCTTG
>JANLUJ010000571.1:0-12365 GCA_031363425.1 Pirellula sp. | reverse complement strand
CTAGCGCCCGCGGCTCAGTATTTTGCCTGCGCCAATTGCAAAGTGAGTGCCATTTGGCTTTACTCCAGCGGGGCGAGCCCGTACGGAAGGCTTATATCCAATAGGGTGCCATTTCATTGATAAAAATGCTTCACAGCGTTGCCCTTCAGGGTCATTCGCTCGTCCTTTCGTTCCCCTGGGGTGCGCCGCTTCGCGACGACCCCCGGCTACTGTCTGCAATCCCTATCGGGATAGGAGCGGAAGAATTGCCTGGCACAACCTGTTCTACTATGTTACGCAAACTCGTCCGGGTTCAACGCGTCATAGCTGAAAAATGCGTCTGCAAATTGCCACTTCCTTTTCAATGACGGAGTCGATTCCTGAGGCGATCCCTGAGCGTTCATCATTGGAGTTGTTGTAACGGCAGTAGCCGTCTTTTGATTGATTCGATTGACCAATGTCAATACATCTAACAGCGAAATGATTCCGTCCTGATTTACGTCCAATTTGGAGTTGTCTGAAGTGGACGTGATACTTGCGCCTGAAGCCAGCAATACGCTTTCGCGATTGATTCGATTGATTACGATCAAGGAATCTAGTGGCGACACTAAACCGTCGGCATTGACGTCGTAGTCGTATGCCGTCTCGCCTATCGTTGCGACAGTAAGTAGCTGTAGCGGAGGAAAAATTGTGCTTGTCGCAGGAACTGGAGCATCGATTCCATGGAGGATGGTTTCTTTACCGGGCGTGTTGCTTTTCGACGCGTAGATGAACGACGTTCCATCCTTAATAGCGCGAAGCTTGAATCGAAGGAGAGATTGTATGGAGGAATCAGGCGGAGTAGTGGCGTTACTCACCCCTCCCAAGTTCTTCCAGCCCTCAGTCGTTTTCTCTCCGGCAAAGCTTTTGGTAAAATCCCCTAATGGTTCCGCATCGCCAATCAACTCAAACGAATTCGTGTCGAAAGCAATATCTACGTAAGCAGAATCGACACCGGTTGGCCCATTAGGGGATATGATTTCCATTTGCATTTCGACCCAAAACTCATCCCCTTTGGCAGTTGTTGTCACGGGATTGTTTTCGGAATCAAGAGCATTCAAACGCATGACTACCAAGATTGGCCAAGAGGGATCCCATCTCTTTCCAACAGTGAGTGGCAACTGAAGTGGACTAGAAGTTATGTTTGCGACCAGAACCGGTCTGTCGACTCCATATACAGTCATTTCACTGCCGGGCCTAGTGCTAGTCGATCCGACTATGTGCAACGAAGCATCTTCGATAGCTCGAAGCTTGAATCGGACAACGGATTGGACAATGGATCCCGGAGGCGTTACCGAATCGCTGAAGCCCCCTAAGTTCTTCCAACCCTCAGTCGTTTTTTCACCCGAAAGGCCATTGGTAAAATCCCCTAACGGTTCGGCATCGCCGACGATCTCAAACGAATTCGTGTCAAACGCAAGATCGACGTAAGCAGAATACACACCCTTGGCGTTGTTGCCAGCTTGGACTTGCACCTCGACCCAAAATTCATCCCCCTTGGCTGTGCTGGTCACGGGCCAGCCCTCGGCATCGAGAGCCTTTAAGGAAATGACTGCTGTTGTTTGCTCATTGATCACAGTCCGTCGCTGCCCGTTGACCGAAACCATCGTTTCGAATTTTGCTCCATCCTTGGTTGTAACTTCATAGGAAAACGAGTCCCACCAAGCCAATTCATCTGATTTGAGATCGGCTGGATTGGTGTATTCCAATCGTTGGTTAGGCAGGATACGAACTGTACCTCGAAGTTGGCTGCCTTTGATGGCTGTAATTGTGTATTCGCTCGATAGAGAATCGTTGACGAGTACGTCGATTAATGTCTTAGGTGAATCGTCCGTATGGTAAACCCAGTCCGATTGCAGCGGATTCGCGACGAGAATCCGATCAAGGATCTGAGTTGGTTTCTCTAGCGAATAAGTCGTCATCGACACGTTCGATAATGCAATGAGGGTGTCACCCACCACTACGGCTCGTCCCATACCCGAGCCATCGCCTACCTCGGCTAGCAATGCAACTGGATCATCTACATCCAGGTCTATCGAAAGGACTGCGACGGAAGCCGATTGACCTAGAAGAGAATCTGGGTTCCAAGAGATTAAATCTATATTTGCGGGCGACCACAACCGATTCAGTGGGAACGCCCTACCTTCCGCTTGAGGGATGGTCAAAGTCTTTGACGTGGGATTGAAATGAATGTCGAGTGCATTCGGCGATGAAAAAAGATTCGGTTGTATTGGTACGGTACCATGCCAGGAATCGAGCGTTTTCGGAGCAGCAAGGTTCGAGACATCATAAAGCGATACCTGCGCGTACCACAACGAATTTTCCTCAAACATGCCGACACCGATCAAGTGGTCGGTATCAACCCAGTGAACGTAGTTGGTAATACCAGGGATCACGAGATCGCTCAGTTCCTTTGGATGCGTTGGGTCCGAAAGATCGATCCCATGCAATGGATCGAAGGGTCGAATCATCGTAACGGGATTGATGAAGCCAGTTGTGATCACAGCACGTGGCCCATCAAACTCTGCCGCGTAGGCTTGATCGCCTGGCGAGATATCTAGCAGCTCTCCAACTGCCTTCAGTTCTCCATCGTCGACTTGCATTACGAACAGGTTGGCGGAGTTGCGAATTCGTCCGCCGCTATTGGAACCATCCTCGGTTGTTACGACCCGGAGTTTGCCCTCAAACTCATCCATGAAGCGCGCGTTGCGGATAATTCCCCTTACATTTCCAACAGCGTCAGCGGTCATTTGCCCTTCGCTATCCGCGAAATTAATATGAACGATTTGAGTCTCATTTTCATCTACGTTGGATGTCAGATAGATGCTGCTTTCGGTAACAAGTATATTTCCGATCCAGCCTCCAAGAATCGTTTCCGACGTGCCTAATTTGGGTGCATCCGATGCCACGTCAATCGTAATTACAGAGGTAACTTCATTGCCGTCAGCCAGCGCGATGTCACGCCAGTCGCCTACAACCCCCTGCGAAATGGTTTTTCCATCTTTGTCAAGCGTTTCGTAGTTGACCAATACGTAATCTAAGATAATCGGTTGGATGCGAGCAAGGTACTCATCCTTGGTTTCATAACGAGCCAACCACAGTGAGTCAGCGCCCTCAACGATCGGATTGGTTGGACTCACCATTTGGAGCTGCGGAATACCTGGAATCGCATTTTGCACTAACACGAGTTTATTGTTTACGATTCGAGAGGCCGCGACTGTACCTTCCATGCGAAAGGCCGCGGTCTCTATTGGCGCATTCTTCGCAGTCACGTCGTATATGGTCACGTTCGTTTGTAATGGCGCCACTCTACTTTCAAACGGTATCATTCCAAACCGGGAACTCGATATTGCCGCCGGCGATCCCAATGTCGATCCAAGTCCTTGAGAAATGACGATAAGTTGGTTGCCAATCAAGTGCAACAACCCAGCATAGCCTGTATCAATTCGTGCAACTTCCTTCAGTTCGGAGGGGTTTCGAACATCGATGATCCGGACCACTTGGTCGCGAAAGACGAAGGCATAGCCATCGGTCGACATCTCTAAATTGTCGCCTTCGTCAACATTGCTCGTTTGGACGTTTGTGACTCCAGCACCGTCAGCGCCACTACTTACGCGGTCGAAAGAGGCGTAAAGGACGTTATCGGGGTTTGCGATGTTTGCAAAGTTTGCTGAAGCAAAGTCCTCAGCCATCCAAGGATAGGCTGGCTGTCCAAATTGGCTTGACCATTGTTCAACGGCTCGCTGCGTTAACGCGGTAATCGCGTCAGCTTCTGTTTGAAAATGGGTGATTTTTAATTCGGTTCCGACCCCTGGCTGCGTGTTCGCGTTTAGAGAACCAACCGCAGCTTGGCTGGACGCCAGTTCTACCATTGTGGCCAACGGAATTGAGACGTCCGCGGCCATAAGCCGTCGATCTTGGAGACCTTCCAAAGTTAGTTTCCGAAACTGATTTCGACGGCTTGGGCTTGATCTGACCATTTTCATATTCCACTCGATTTACTAGCTTGCGTATTTCGCGACGACAATCATGATGCTACTCACACAGGACTGTTTTGGGCTGGTTTAGTCACGAATTCCCAGGCAGTTTTTGTACCAAACGCGTTTATTTCTCGTTGCTGCCCGGCCATCGTTGACAAAGTAGCCAACAATGCTTGCCCGGCAGTGGATTCCGAAGCAGAACGAACCATATTCTTCCAAGATTCTCGCGTCGATGCAACTTTTAGGTGTTTTTCTGCAAATCTTAATTGGGAAACCATTGCGGCCAAGGACTCATCGTCTGAGTTTTGTCGCAAGATGCGATACTTTTCGGAATCCACCGTTTTTGCTTGTCGCTTGCCAAACAGCATAGCGCCGAGACCAAGTGGATTGCCAGCAATCTCCGGTTCGATGCCATGCATTTTTGCGATGTCTGGATAGCTACTGATAACGGCATCCGTGGCAAGAATCCGTTTGCGTTCCAAGGCTATTCCCTTTTCGATACCAATATCGCTTTTGGCGAGTAGGAAATCCACTGGCTGCAGTTGAGTATTCGAAACACGGGCATTCCACCTAGTGTTCCGCTCTAATTTGCTTTCATTGGTCGCGGGACTCGGTAAAGGGCTATGGGACTGAATTGAAACGGCAGAAGATTTCTTTTCAAAGACGAACTCCGGTCGACTATTGGCAGGGTTCTGGATGATGCTGGACTGCAGCCACGGTCGCGCAACTTCATGACGTCGAGCTTGTGCAATGTCGATCGTCCTTACGGCAATTGTTGGACGAATTGACTGCGGCACCGGGTTTGAGTCAATAGTTTTGCGGGTCGATTCGTCAGGCGTTGGAGATTCCTTTTTTGTTATTTCTTCGTTAAAAACAAGGCCGTTTGGTTGACGATTCACAACCACCGTCCAAAAAACGGTTGGACCTGGATCTCGCATAACGGTCGCGCCTACTACACTGGGTTCTATTCTTACTTCGTTTGGAGGTCGGTCCGCAGCGTCACCAATAGCTGACTTCGCATCATCTTGCACACTGTCAAAGATGCGCAAGGTTCCATCAAAGTTTTCCCTCGCCGTTAGACTGGCAAGAATCAAGGTTTGATCTTGGTCCTGCACAAGGCTGTTGGGCAGCTGGGTATCCGATCCAATTGCTCCGAAATTTCCAGCATAGATTGAATCAGCCGCGAGACTCCTATTACCAGAGGCCCAAGCGAAATGCGAATAGTCAACCACTTCGAAGTAATTCTGGGAGAAGCTCAAGCGAAATGAGTAGGAATCATTAGCGGTTAAGTTGTTTAGTGACGATTCCGGAACTTCGATGCGAAGCCGATCGCCTTGGAGTAGCGATATAGGCGAGTTTGCGACTTCGACCGAACTGTTTCGGTTACTGGATAATTCAGTCGCCTGTGCCTCCGAGGCAGGTGCAGCCACGGAGTTGCCAACCTCTGCGAGAAATGGAATGAGGTCATTCGCAAATACCGTCCTCCTCTCCAAGAATTCTAAGCCAATGATTCGACGCATTTTCTGCGCATGCCGTATAGGTACTTTTCGTTTGGCGCTGAATGCTGAAGTCAAAATTGTCATAAGGGCTCGAATGAATTGGTGGTGGCTTTGTATGTAACTTTGTTCGAAACTCTCAATAAATGAGCTTCATGCTCCAAAAGGAACGCTTGGCAACGTTTGCATTCCGGGGCTGACTGGAGTGCCAACCTTTGCATTTCAACAGCCGAAACCAAAAGCTGTTTTGCGGCTTCGATATTTCCTAGATTCTCTTGTGCGATTGCTTGATTGTTTAATACACCACCCAGATTGCTTCGGATGGAGTAGTCGGACGTACTGGCAGTCAACCGCTCAAGGATTTTGCGAGAGGAATCGAATGCCTTCAACGCAGAACGCGTTTGTCCCGTCTCCAATTCTATTTGCCCGAGATTGTTCAGTGCGCTCGCTTCATCGCTGAGCAAGCGCGCATTGGTTGGGCACTTTGCAGACATTCGATGAAGTCCTGTGGCCGCTTTTTCAAACCAAACTTTGGCTTGCTCGGCGTTCTCGTAACGCGCGCAACACGACCCGAGAGCGAGTTGACAAACGCATGCGTCATGGAGATCTGCAAACTCATCGGAGTGCGATTTGGCATTTGACTCAGATAGGTCCAGCGCCTTTGCAAGCGTCTCCATCGTTAAAACCTCGTCTCGCAAACCGTTCGCGGCAACTTGAAGCAACGCGGTGACTAGCAATCGCTGAAGATGACTTGGGCCATCGGTCGTCGAACGCAATGCATTCAATGCAGACTCGAACTCAACTTCCGCAGAATGATTTTCGCCCCGCTCGCGATAAACGTGCCCTAAATTGAGTCGAAGCAGCGCTCGACGACAAAGCTGCGAAGATTCGTTTGAGATGTCCGCTGGGTGGTCTTGTTCGATGCGATGAAGAGATTTTTTGAACCAGCCTGCAGCTTCGTCAAAGTTACCGATTCGCATCAACACGCAGCCAAGGTTGTTTAGACACGTAAATTGCTCATCGCTTGCTTCATCTAAGAAAGTGAGCGAGCGACGATAGGCATCTATCGCATCCGCATTCGCCCCACGCAATTCATGGAGCTTGGCAAGTTTGAGCCAAGATCTTCCGACTTCTAAGCGTTGATTCGAATTGTGCGACGCGTACTCAACAAAGGAAGTTAGATAGTCGATCGAGTTCTGCGCCACTTCTCGTTGCAATTCTTCCGTGCCTGGTATCCACTCCAGCCTTGTTAGCATTTGTGCTCCAAATCGATCGACAACGTTGTTGGCTACTTGGAGGTGCTGCATCGCAAGCCTGTTCGCGAATTGAATATCGCGATTTTTTGCCTGGAATAGCGACGCGGTAATAAAGGCCACAGTGAACAGAACACACAAGATCAATAGTCCAACAACGACCTTTCTCGCGTTTTTAGAAATCCAACGGGCCGAGCGATCCATGAACGATGGGCGGCGAGCCAAAGGCGATTTGCCGTCAAGCCAGCGTTGCAGGTCAGCGGCGAAGTCTCCGGCGGTTGCATAGCGATCCTCTCGTTCCTTCGAAATTGCCTTGAAGATAATATTCTCAAGATCGATCGGAACCGAACGATTGATTCGCCTCGGCGCAGGTGGTTGTTCGTTTTCAATTTGACGAAGCATGGCCAACCGGTCGTTGCCCTTTACCGCGGGATAGAGTGTCAAAAGTTCATAAAGCGTTAGCCCTAGCGAGTAGATGTCCGTGCGGTTGTCGACCCAGTGTGTCCTGCCTGCCGCCTGTTCAGGGCTCATGTATCGAAGCGTGCCAACGACATCACCTGACCGAGTTAGGCTGCCGAGCGAAGAACACTGAGCCAATCCAAAATCCGCAACCCATAGCTTGCCCTCTTTGTCGATCAACAAGTTCGAAGGTTTGATATCCCGATGAACAATTCCATGTTGGTGCGCATAGTGTAGTGCATCTGCTGCTTGAACCCCTAATTCAGCAATGCGTTTCACATGGTTTCTCGTTCGAATGGAAACGTGGGTTGCAATCGTCCCGTTTGTCTTCGTTGGAGTCTCGTCCGCCAATGATGTGTATGCCTCACCAAGAACCAACGCAGCCTCGATGGTTGTCCCATTTTTGTCGTAGCTAAACGAATTCGATCGATCGACAATTTGGCATTCACCACTCCACGCATCGACGCCGGACTTCAGGCCGGAAATCGCCTGTTCAAGCGATTGGCCATCGATGTATTGCATGCTGTAGAAATAGGTGCCGCGATCGTTTCCAATGGCATAGACAGGGACGATATGGGGATGATGCAATTGTGCGGCCGCTTGCGCTTCGTTTTGAAATCGCGCGATCTGACGTTGGTCTAACACGGCCGCAAACGGCAGTAATTTCAAAGCGACACGACGCTCCAATGAAATTTGGTGCGCTTCGTAGACCACCCCCATTCCACCGCGTCCGATTTCGCGAACAATCCGGTAGTCACCTATCTGCTTGGTCGGCGTAGCAAATGGTTGCTTGCTTTGTTTCGACCTTGCCTGAGCATCGTTTGCAGCCCCCTTAAGGAATCGCAAACTCGGAACGTAATGTCGAATGGCGGGGGCCAGTTCCAGGTTTTGCTCGCAAAGCAAGGTAAGGTTCGGTTCAGAGCCTTGTTCGCATTGAACCAAATATCCATCGAGAATAACAGCTAACTGCTCTTGCTGTTCCAGTGAGAGTTGGCTTGCAAAATCGGAAATCGTTGCGTCGGCCTTCATTCGAATTCCATTCCATCTAGTTTTTCTCGGAGTTGATCCATCGCACGGAGCCAAAGCATTCGGCAAGCGCCTGAAGAACGCTCCATCTGCAACGCTATTTCAGCAAACGGCAAGCCTTCTATGTGCCGAAGGACAATGACCTGCCGCTGTACCGCCGGAAGCCCAGCAATGGCGTCGGCCAATAGCCGCAGCCGCTCATGCCGCCCCATTTCCGAACTCGGACTCAAAGTTGGCGCGGCTAACACCTGCTCAAATCGCGAATTCGAATGTTCGATCGAAGCATTAAGCCTGTGAATATAAACTTCACGGCGAACATCTCGTTTGTCTGCCTGCAAATGTTTCTCGGCTACTCGAATTAGGTTGTGGACCAAAATGCGCCGAAGCCATCCCACGAATTCCGCGTTGGTCACACCTCTGAAGTCAGAGAAGTCGCGATGTGCCTCGAGCAAAGTCTCTTGCACCAAATCGGATGGGCTAACTCGTCGACGGATTCGCCGATCGAGCTGCGACTGGGCCATTATTTTGAGGTAGTTCGAATAGAGCGAGAGCAACTTTCCCTGCTCTTTAACACCCCCTCGCTTGGCATCATGTAGCAACGTTAGAATCTCGCTCGACATGTTGGGCCTTGAAGTGAGTTTGATAGGCTTGGGAATTCGATCATTCAGAAGCAAAAACCGTTTGGTCGGTTCCAGGCAACTGTTCAGAATGAAACTTATTTTCGTTCCACGGCGGGCCGAAATCTACATGTAGCATGGCCCCCCGGGCCGTGTGAACTCGGGTAGCATGGCCCCCCGGGCCGTGTGAGCCCCCCTGGGCCGTGTGATCTCGGACCTGGGACAAAGCCAAAGTAGAATCCTTCTGACAGGCCGAAGTGCTGTCAGAATGTCACGATGAAAATTTGGCTTTTCCCGATTTTTCGGCAGCCCCAATGTTTGGATAGCCTGCCCGGCGGGCTTTGGTCGGTCGAATGGTACGCTCTGAGCGAACGCGATACGAGTGTTTGCTATAGAATTGTGTGGAAAATGCAGGTGCAATTTGGAGAAAAAACATGGCGACGATCGATGAAATGAAGGCCCTGGTTGGCACGAACATCGGTACATCCGATTGGGTGCTGGTCGATCAGGAAATGATCAATAAGTTCGCCGATTCAACCGGCGATCATCAATTCATTCATGTGGACATCGAAATGGCGAAGAATACGCCATTCGGACAAACGATCGCACATGGATTTCTGACGCTTTCGCTGATCCCGAGGCTGTCTGAAACGGCAAAATTGCCCCGCCTCGAAAATATCAAGATGGGGGTGAACTATGGTTCGGACAAACTCCGGTTCCTGGCGCCGGTCAAATCCGGAAAGCGTGTTCGCGCCCATTTCAAACTCGCTTCGTTCGAAGAAAAGCGCCCCGGTCAGATCCAGCAGATGCAAGTAATCACCGTCGAAATCGAGGGGGAGGATAAGCCCGCACTGTTTTGCGAATGGATTTCGCAGACATTCGTTTGAGCAGCCTGAGTCGCTAGCCGATCAATGCCCAAGAAATCGGCTAGGAGGCTCGTTCGCCTTGTTTAGCTTTCAAGCAGAACAATCCAGCAGGACAAGCCTGCGGTATTTTTGAATCCCACCGGCTTGACCGGTGGATCCTTCGGGCTCTCTGGCTACCAAAGACCTGTTTCAAAACTCGCAAGTTAGTGATCCACTCTATCACATGAAAAAATCGAGCAAGCAATCGTATTGGCTGATAAAAACAGAGCCTGAGGTTTTTTCCATAGATGACTTGGCAGCAGTTCCGAATCAAACAACCTGCTGGGATGGCGTGCGAAATTATCAAGCTCGCAACTACATGCGAGACCAGATGCGATTAGAGGACCGTGTGTTGGTGTACCATAGCAACGCGGATCCATCGTGTGTTGTTGGTACAGCAACGATCGTCAGAACATCGTATCCAGACCACACCGCATGGAATCCGCACGAGCCCCACTTCGACCCGAAAAGCGATTCGGAAAATCCACGCTGGTTTATGGTTGACATCCGATTTGAGTCCAAGTTCTCGGTGCCACAGTCATTGGAAATGTTGAGAGGTGTACCCAAACTAATGGCGATGGTTCTTCTCAGAAAGGGCACACGCCTAAGCGTTCAGCCAGTATCAAAAAAAGAGTTTTCGATCATCGAAAAGCTCGGAGTGTAGAACAATTGTCACAATTGTTCTGGCCCTGCAATGACGCTGGCTTGAAGGCCGACTCACTTTGATGCGAAATACAACGAAGCCGTGTATCGGCGGCACTACGTAGCTGCGGGGCTGGCCCCGCAGTAACAATCGAATCGAATCGACGAGCCGTGAAACGGCGCCACAGAACCTTCGAACGACTAACGATCGTCCACTTTAGATCACTCCAGTTCCTCGAGCCCCGACAACTCATCGCGCAGCTTCTGAAGCACACGAGCTCGGGCCTTGTACACCGACCATCGGGACATACCTAGCTCCACTGCTACCTCATCGGGCGAACAACCATCCACCACAACGCGCCAAAACGCTTGCCAAGTGTTCTTCTCAAAGCTTCCTCGCAATATCAACATGATGCGCCGCACTACAGCTTGCTTGTCCCGTTTGTCGTCGTCCAAGCAATCCGAAACCGAAGA
Organism: Pirellula sp.; assembly: GCA_031363425.1. Taxonomy (GTDB): domain Bacteria; phylum Planctomycetota; class Planctomycetia; order Pirellulales; family Pirellulaceae; genus JBKCUI01. The sequence goes on along the minus strand of JANLUJ010000571.1, from coordinate 1,495 downwards.
GCCTTCTTTCGTCGTATCGGTGGCGTCTCGCAACGCTTCGAGTGCGATGAGATTTACCGTGCCACCACGCACCGTTGGTTTGCCAACTCGCTCGCGGACCAAATCCGCCGCCTTGTTGCGAGTGATCGTTCTCAACCAACCTCGAAACGTGGCTCCCGGTCGATCGGATCGAAATTGCGCAAGCTTTGCTGAAATGGCCAAAAAAGTATCTTGTGTCACATCAGCTGCATCCTGCGGTTGCAGGCCTGTCTTTCTTGCCCAACTGTAAACCAAGGGGCCATAGATTTGAACCACTCTTTGCCAAGCAAGTGAATCACCGCCGCAAGCGCGAAGAAGCAATGAATTGGACGTAGAAGGGGAATTTGGAGTTTGAATCGACGACATGGTTGAATGATGATACTCTGCCATGGGGATGAGTGTCCAACGTTTCCGATAAGTAGGGTGAGACACCCATTTTGTACATTCAATGACAGAGCGCAAACGATGATCGCGGAACAACAAAAATGCTTGGACGCAGTAACTTTAGCAGATTTACTAGCCGGCCGAATGCCAGCAGACCGTTTCGCGAGCGCTATCGAACATATCGAATCGTGTCGCCGCTGCCTGCAAGCTGCCGAAGAGAATTCGAACAACGCAAAATTGCAGTGGTTACTGGAAGCCTCGGAATCATCCTCCGAACCCAAATTCGACATAGAGCCGGAATGCTCAGCGGTTGTTGGCAATTTGCTCGTCCAGCAAGTCGCATTTGCGAGCGACCGTTCGGGCTCCAATGCGGAAGTCCCTCCGCCCAAACAAATGCTTGGTCCATACCGACTGATCAGCTCCCTCGGTTCGGGTGGAATGGGGACTGTCTACCTAGCCGAACATCAGCGGTTGAAACGACAAGTTGCATTGAAACTCTTGCCTCGCGACAAACTGGCGCGTTCCGGTTGGCTTGATCGCTTCAATCGCGAAATGACCGCCATCGCAGCACTCGAACATCCTCATGTCGTTCGCGCTTTGGATGCGGGGGACGAGGACCAATGGCATTATCTAGTGATGGAGTATCTCGACGGTCTGGACCTCAATCGAGTTGCTCGCCGCATACCTGACATTCCGACGGGAGCCGCCTGTGAAATCATTCGGCAAGCGTCCCTGGGCCTAGGTGCTATTCACGATGCTGACATGATCCACCGAGATATCAAACCCTCCAACGTCTTTTTGACAAGAACAGGAGCCGTAAAGCTGTTGGACCTTGGGCTAGTACTGGATGGCGAGTCACCACTCTTGGCCGACGAGCGATTGACCACGGTGGGACACTTGATGGGTACGTTGCCATTCATGGCTCGCGAACAACTTGACGACGCCAGGAATGTCGATTGGCGAGCGGACATCTACAGCTTAGGTGCGACACTTTATCGGCTTTTGAGCGGCCGCCCACCCTTCGGCTCTGCTGACAATCTTGCTCGCACTATTCAAAACATCAGTACAACGGAAGCTCCATCCATTGCCACCG
>JANLUJ010000569.1:0-4898 GCA_031363425.1 Pirellula sp. | reverse complement strand
CGACCTGGTAAGCCTCCAAAATGCTTACCAGAACTTCTCGGCCACCCCGCGTCACCCCACCCTCTCACTGGTCCCCTTTTTGGCTGCCGCGCTGGCTCCCTTTTTGACTGCCATTTCCAGCCAACTGCCAATTCGCAGAAGTCGACTCCTTAGCATTCCAAGTCGGAATCAGTTGACAAGGATCAATAAATAAGGTTCGAGCAGTACTAATTACGGCCTATCCGTGCCATTCCTCGAGCGCGCCTCTGCACTTGATCGTAAATCCATTAAGTCAAAGATACGCTGATTCGAACGAGTAAGCGGCATATGCTTGGTTGCTGCTAGACCGATCCTGCAGGAGTACGACGCTTCCACAGTTGCTGAGCTAACCAAGAATCCAGCTTCCGTCCAAACTGTGGAAATCAAAGAAGAGTGTCGGAAAGAAGCGGACGCTTCATAACACGGAGGTAGGATGTTCAAATCCGTCTCGTGAGTACATGCTCCCCCAAACAAACAGAATTGGAGGTTAGCGGGAACGAAAGTGGTTATTAAAGCGAGGATTGGCGGCGTTAATTGGCTCGCAGCTCGCGGAAGAAACGATTGTGGGAGATGCAACGCTGTTTACCTTAATGGGACAACGCTGTGTATACGGTCTAATTCCCGATCGCAGCAAATTCACTTCCGACCCTGGAAAGTCCACAGTGGCTGGGAACACACAAGAAATTTACATTAGCGGATACGCACGACCTTGTGGAAATGAAGGATGCTGGTTGCTACTTGGACAATCCAGCAGGCGACGGAATTTCCACAGTTGAGGTGCTAGTCCTGAATCCAGCGATCAGACCATCCCCGGTTTACCGGATGAGACTAGAAGACTACTACGGCGGCATTCAAGCTAGCAGCCGACTTTGGCACGACCTAGCGATGTGAAGCGAGCGCGAAGCGGGGTTCACGTACGTCCGCATCTCCGAGGCGGACATCTCATCGCCTTGAAAATATGCGCAATCAACAAAGCCCCATAACGAAAACCCCAATCAGAAATTTGACATCCGGAAATTCGCCGGGTAGAACTTTTGAAGAGCGCAAAACATTTGAATCCAAAGTTTCAAATCTTCGAAAGGCGATCTCCGTGCTCGCCATTCTCGGCTGAAAACGACTTCGGGAGGATTTCGCGATGAATCGAATGAATCCGCGTTTAACCGACTCGTTAGGCTCGTTCGAACTCAATGATCCGGATATCACTTTGTGGATAAGGAAAGTCCGAAACGGCGACGAGACTGCGTTTACGAAGTTATTCAATCTCTATTCGCAGCGATTAAAATCCTATCTTCGGACCAAGTTGACAGCGAAGGATCGAGCGGAGGGTTTTGAAGAGGATCTAGCCAGCGAATGCCTGTCCAACATTTGGCGCGACCTAACGGAGGGTCGTTTGAACAAGGTCACAAATCGTGGCGAACTTTGGTTCGCCATGATGCGAATTGGCATGTCAAAAGCGACGGATCGCAAGCGATATCTTTCGCGTAGGAAGCGGCTATTCGAAACGGTAGGATTAATGGCATCTCTAAACTATGGCGACCTTGATTCAAATCAGACGATAGTTGATTTTGAACTGTTTGACGACTGGGAAGGATTTTTGCGAACCATTGAAGTCAAAGAGCTTCGTGAAATCGCTCGCTTGGCAATGGATGGTCTTGGGGTGGACGAGCTTGTCGAAAGATTCGACGTGGTACCAAAGACGATACAGCGCAAGCTCGATTTGATCCAAAAGCATTGGGAGGAATTCAAGTTGCGTTAAAACTATTTTTGAAAAGTTTTGGATTGGTTGTCCAAAACCAGCGCTTTTGTCGGATTGTATAGTAGTGGGATTGAAAGGTTCTAAACGAATCGTCAGCGTTTTTTCGAAACGGTTGGGGGATTGGGACTCCGGTCGATTGCCCGACATGGTCAAACAAGGTTGCAGATTGACTGTTAACTCAATCAGCATCGATTCGGATCAAAAAGTGACTCCAATGTTGACTCGCTCCGTCACGATGTTTTCGGTGTTCATCGTTCTTCCATTTGTTCCACGAAGTCGTTTTTGCCACTCTACGAGTCTCAGTCGATACGAGGATACGGATCAAAATCCAGGAATTATGTCGGATTGTACTTTGTAGTTAGATCGCGGCGATTCCGTTCAAAGGACAAAGCACACGTAAATAAGAATGTCTTTAGATCATGAATATACTATGGTTCGCAAACAACTTGCTCAGGAAGTGCTTGGCGATTCCAAGAGCGAAAAAGCACTTCATTGAGATGAGCAACGTTATCATCTTCTTCTGGCTTTTCCCATTTACCTTATTCGCAAAATCGGAGCCTCCAAATTGGATTCCAAAGGATGCTGTTGAAATCAAAAATGCAAAGAAACTTCTGGTCTCGGAAGGTGTGGCCCCAGAGGAACTAAAGTTGGGAGACCTAGAAACCGGGAAAACATACTTCGTTCGCGTGCACTTTGTGAGCATGCTTGACCGTCCATTCAAAATTGTCGATATTCGATCGTCCTGTGGCTGCCTTGTTGGAGCTATGAAAGATGTATCAGTAGGCGCACGCGGGAATGGTGAGTTTATTGCGATGATTAGGCCAGAATTTACGGATACCATGTATGCGAAGTCGCTTGTCGTCTCAACCGACGTGGAAGTTTCATTTCAAGTATTGCTTTCCGCACGCTTCAAATCCTCATTCGTGCTTGAGCCTTCGCAATCCATCCTCAACCCAGACAGCGAGAGACTCGAAGTGAAATTAAAGTGTGTTGGGAATGGGAAATACAAGGGCATTTCCGTCCAATCAAAAACAGGTTTCACGAAGGTTGCGGATTGCAAGAAAGAATCTGGCGGCGAATCCTGGATTGTTACGCTCCACACAGCAAGAGAACTATTTGCAGCTGTGAATGCGTCGCGAGAACTGGTAGAAGCGCTAAAAGTGTACGACGATGAGACAGGCAAAGCTATTTGCGAGGTAACGCTAAAATTGGAAAGCGGTATGAAGATGTTGTTTAAGCCATCTGTCATTCGAATGGAAAGTCGCGATCAGAAGTGGCTTAGTAATGCCCTAATATTTGGATCCTTGGAGATGACTGATACTAGGCCGGTATTGGAACTCAGGGTTTCAGAAAGCAAGATAGTAATTCCGGTCTCCATACTTTCCAAGGAAAAAAACCTATGTCGTTGCCGAATTGAGATGGATTCCGTAAAGGATCTGGCTGGTAAATCGGCGTCAGGATTCTTGTTCGTTGATGGTGTTCGTTGTGGGTTGGTTGAATTGATAGTGTTTCCAAAGGAGTGAACTATGTATTGTAAACTTTGTTTAATTGTTATATTCTTTCTAGTAGGCACAGTCATCGCAAGGGACGAAGTCCATCCAGACTGTTGGACCTTCTATGAGAGTCAGAGTTGTGCCGAGTTCTATGGTCCTTGGCAAAGCGACAAAGAATGTTCCGGTTGTACGGTTACGCATTTTTGCTCCGACCATACAGGGTGGGACACCAGTGCGGAATCGGAGTATAACTCAATGCGGTATTATGCCGATTTGGTTGAAAGTATTTTTGACTGGGGCTTTGAGAATTATACACCATCCCCCTTCCGTTGTGTGACAATGTGGGGCTGCGATGCTAACTGCGTACAGGATCCCGGTGCGAATCCAATTGTGTGGGTATGCAAAAAGGATGTACCCACAATCAGAGACTTTTTCGTGACGAATGATATTTTTGATACGCCATGTGAATAGGGCCTTTACTGGGCAATGAGCCCAACCGGAAAACTTAGCCGCTCGTCGGCTAGGTATCGCTAGGAAGTGCAATTATCACCACTTAAACGGGTACTCGACATAATGTATCATGCTTTGATGACTTTCGTGACTTTTTTTTGCGTCATTCTCCATGCCGTGCCGATCATGGCGGACGATGGGCTTAGCGAAGCGGGTTCGTACTTAAAAAATGCAGTTTTTACGAAGCCTTATGTATGCGCGATGTTTGTTGAAATCACGGCGGATGCACCGAAGCTAAGCAATTCTGGCTTTGTCGAGTTATGGTTTGTGCATTCATTTTCTCCGCAATTGAAAACACACCGACAAGATTATATTCCCCAATCGAGAACGTCGTTCGATGAGCAATACTTTTCAAGAGGCGAAGAATTGAGGTTGTTCCTACAAAAAGACCGATACGTTAAGCAAGTCTCTGGGGGATCGTTGATGCAAGCCGATGTGATGGATACAAGCGTGAAAGACCCGTTTGCGGCAATCAGCTCAATGGCATATTTCGATCCGATGAGTGTACCGGTTGCAGGGTGGACCAGTTTGGAAACGCGAAGAGGAATTCGTACTGGCGTTTTGGAAATGATGCTACGGCGTTATGTTGTTATTGATGAAGTAGAAAAGGACTATCAGGTGATAAAAACATTGCGGCATGGAGGAAGTACACTATACGACCGAATTGCTTTTGACTCACGTTGTGGTGATATGCCTGTCAGCATACAGAGAAGTGATGGAAAGAATGGCAAAACCTGTGAGAGTATCACTACGACTTGGAGGCAGATTCAGGAAAAGTGGTTGCCTATGGTTACCGAGATTAAACTACTGTCAACCGAAACCAAAACGACCTGGAAGGTAGAATACTATTGGATGTTAGAAGACGTACCCGATGATGTTTTTGAAATCGGCGCAAGAGATGTAAATGACGTAAGAGGCATTAAAGGCATAGTAGGTGTAAATGGCAAGATCATTAGGGGCCGCCAACTCAAGGAAATGGCGGTTACTAAAGCAAACAAACTGAAGTAGCAGCGTTAGTTATTCGTTTTTCTTGAAGTCCCATCCGGTGTTCGGGATGGTTTCCACGTTTTGGGGTGTTGTGGAGAAACAGCACTCGCTTCGCTCGGTAGCCTGGAAGCAGA
>JANLUJ010000565.1:0-3494 GCA_031363425.1 Pirellula sp. | reverse complement strand
GCGGTGAATTCGGCAGGACACCCATGGGCGAGGTTCGTGAGTCGACCGGTCGCAACCATCACATCGACGCGTTCACGATGTGGTTTGCGGGAGGGGGCTTCAAACCTGGATGGAGCTTTGGTGAAACAGACGAATTTGGTTTCGGCCCAATAGACCATTCGGTTCACGTTCGAGATATTCACGCAACTTTGCTACACCAACTCGGGCTTCATCACGAACGGCTCAGCATTCGTTCACAGGGCCTGGATTTTCGCTTGACCGGCGTCCAACCTGCTAGAGTTGTTCACGAAGTTCTCGCATAGCACGACGCGCAAGCTAGTGATAGCGGTTTATAGCACGACGCGCAAGCTAGTGATTGATCGCTATTGAGCATCGTTTGTGTATTGGATTGCTGCCGCCAGATCATCCTCGGTATAAAACTTCTTTACAAACCCACCCTCGGTCCACCAATTCTTTTTGGCTGCATTGCTTTGAGCCTTCAAGTTACGCGTGCACCAAGCCTTGAGTTGGTCTCGCACCGTTTCTCCGTCGTATCCGATTGCTGTAACGACCGTGTGCAAATGATTTGTTCGGCAGTTTCTGGCCCATAGACGCCATTCGCGAAATTTGCAGTGCTTTTCGATCGTAGATTCAACAACAAGGCGCTGCGCAGGGACAAGTTCTACTGTCGCCTCCGTCATATAGACCGAGCGTAATCACCAAGTTTTGGATCCGACGTTTTCCAGCCTTGGTGCCAATCGTTCCATCCCCGCTCGTCCCCAGGCATCCAAGTACCATAGCAAGTCCAAGTTATAAAGAAGGCGATGACTTCCGGCATATCAATCTCAACCGCACGATGCGCAAACTATTGAATTCGATACGGCATTTTACCGAACGGACGTTTGGAAGCAAAAACCCGAATCACTGGCTTGCGCGTCGTGCTATGAGTCGCAATCACTAGCTTGCGCGTCGTGCTATGTTATGCAATCGATGCAAAATCAATTGCGCCATGTCAACGTTCAAGGCACCGGCGGTCGCTCTCCATCCAGGGACGGCGTTCAATTCCAGCAATACATTGCGTCCATCTTTGGTTGGCAAAATATCCACCCCGATCATCCAACCTCCAATTGCTTTGCAGGCTCGGAATGCCATGGAAATTTGCTCAAATGTGGGTTCATGCGGAATCGCATGGCCGCCTCTCGCGACGTTAGATCGCCAATCACCGTGATTCTCTCGTCGAACACAGAACAGCTCTTCACCAACGATCAACAATCGCAAATCGCACCCGTCGCTTTCTAGGAACTCCTGGATATAAATTACCGATTGCAATTGCTCCAGAGTGCTGAACACACGCCATGCCATATCGTGGTCACTCACTCGCACAATCCCTCGTCCTTCGCCTCCAAAAATGGGTTTCACGATGCAATCGCCGCCAAGAGTTTCCCAGGCGTGGAGTGCGTCCTCGCGGGTCTGGCAGCATATGGTGGTAGGAGTTTGTAGTCCAGCTTGCATTGCCATATCCAGTGTTAACCACTTGTCGATGGCTATTTCTAGACATCGAGGTGAATTGAGCACCTGCACGCCACTTGCTCTTGCGGCATGAAGCGCATTCATTCTAAAGATGATTTGCTCAACAGAGCCAAGCGGCATCGATCGTACCAACACAGAATGGCAATCCGTCAACGCTATCGATTTGAGGTCGGTAGCGTTTTCAGAGCCTTGCGTCCAAGTTCTTGCAATGGGCGCCTGATTTGTATTAGACCAAACGCTGAGTTTGCCAAAAGACAAGGACTCAACCTCAGTCTTTTTATATGCAGGCATAGAGTCAGCAGCCCGTTGGAGGTCCCGCATGTACCAACCGGTCGGTGAGCCTAGAACTCCGACCCGCAAGGCATCCTTCAGGGAAGAGTCGGCGAGATTGCTCATGATACAAACGCTGTAGGAGATATATCAACAAACGATTCGCCGAACGACTGCAAGAGTATATCGGATCGAAGCGAACCATAACGAAACGACCGGCCCGTCTTTAGATTCACGAAGGTGATCATCGCCGGACTGAATAGCCCTGGATCGACTTTGTAAAAATCGAAATCGTACTTTTTAAATGTCTCTGCGAACGGAACTCCGTAATCGCGAGACGCAATGCTCGGAACGCTTGGGCCGAGCTCTTGGATTTGATCGTCGTGCGCATTGACCCACAAGGTAACATGACCACCGTACAAGATCGCGTCGTTGGTCCGACCAATCCCTTGCACAAAATCCAAGGCCGGCGGAGGCAATGGTGCTGATCCATAACCCGATACGACAGCACTCAAATCAAACCCAAGTTCAAACAACTTGTGCATGGACGTTTCCACACTGCGAGCAACCACCTGGATTGTGCCCGCAATGGATCGTGTAGGAGCTACACAAATCACGGTTTTCTCGATAGCGACTCCACACTCGGATGCGACGTATTCAGCGACAGATTCATCCGGCAGCGAGTCACACTCAAGTACCCCGACCGCCTGGAGGCTTGGATCGGAAATGCCCATACTTTGCAAGATATGTTCTTTACCACGTTTGCAACGCATGGGTCCTGAACCCATTGCAAAGAACTTGTCCTTCTTGACAGGCCAACCCGCGTATTGCGAAGCCATACATGCATGCACAGGATCATCGGTCACCACCTGAACCAATGGCCACGGCCCACGCGAATGGTCGGTTGGGTGAATCGCAATCTCAGCTCTTCCAGCCATGCAGATTCGGGCTAACATCAGTCCAGCTTGCATTCCGCCAATAGCCTTGACTCCAAAATCCAGTAGGACCGCACCATTCGCAAGTCGTTGTTCCTCTACTCGCCATGATTCTGCATGGGCCATTGTCGTTTGACAAAGTTCGAAGGCATCGCCATTCAGAAGATGATTGTTGGTTACTTTTTTCGTTCCAGATTTCATTCGGCGATCGGGTTGTTCGAGTGCAGAATACAATACATTGCGAGTGATTGTAGTGCCTTTCTCGAAATCTGGCTGGTAGTTACCGGCGGCCAGGTCTTATATTGGAAAAGTCTGGCAACCAGGGCATCCATTGGTGAAAGAAAGCCACGGCCGCTGGATCTTGCCGATGCAATGAGAGGACGTGAGTTCCCACTGCTCCGGGGCCGTGTGCGTAATAACCGACTGAACCACCACCAACTGCCACTCCGCCAAACGCGCCCCCACCCATTGCCAAGAGTCCAATTGCTCCGCCGCCAAGCGCTACCAAGCCGATAGCCAATCCGCCAATCCCCATCAAAGCACCTATCGCTAGGCCGCCCAAAGCGAAGACGCCAATCGAGCCACCACCAACGGCAACACCGCCAACAGCTAGGCCACCCGTTGCAAAAACTCCAATTGCAATGTCGCCAACCGCAATGATCCCCTTGGCAATGCCCCGAGACTCCCCTTTTTCCAGGTCGGGACCGAGCGCAATGTCATACAGAGGTAACCCCCAAATCATTTTGCTCGAACGCAAGCGAACCGATCGCGGACTAAGAT
>JANLUJ010000552.1:0-12356 GCA_031363425.1 Pirellula sp. | reverse complement strand
AATCATTGGTTTCGTCCGGAGGAAGATTTTCGCGAAATCATTTTGCAGTCCTTCCCGCGATTAGCGAATCGTAGCCTAGCTACTAGCTCCTTCCTTTGCACAGGTTAGCTTAAAACTACTTCGGCTACGGCGCTGAATGCTTGCTGGAGGAGTGCTAGGTCGGATAGACTGAAGTGGCTAGCGTTAATGGCGGACGTGGTGAAACGGGGAGTCGGCTTATGAAAATTTACCGTGTGACGTCACGAGTGTCGAACGAAAAATTTCAAAGGAGTTGCTGGCGATGATCGACTGGACCCAAACGGTGACGCTTAAGCAGCCGGTTGGTATGGTCTTCCTCTCGGTCGTTCTTTTATTGGTGCTGTTGTTGGCGAGCTTTGTGTGCTTCTGGGTTCGACTGAAGCACCTCAGCAATCGAGTAGCGAATCTTGAATTCGAGATGAAGATCATCGCCAAGCAGGCCGGACTGATTCCCAAGAGTCAGTAAAAAGTTAACCCGAATACTTCAGTTGCAAAGCTCACTACAAATCAGGGATAACTACTCAAGCTTCAGGAATAAATTTCCCAAACCAGGACAAAAACAAGTTGCGCCGCGAAGGCATTCCTGCTGGCATTCGCCCACCCGCCTTCATGTTCAAGGAGGTCGCTCCGCCAGATCAGGTGACGAAAGAAGAGGGCCTGAAGGAGTTCCGCAGGGCCATTAATCGGCTTTAGACGGATAGCCATCGGGATGAACGATCAAGCTCAGTTTTTTGTAGGATGGGGTACGTTGTCCCTAATCAACGCTGGACTGGCCCAAAGTAAAAATCGAAGCGGTTTGCTTTGGTGGATTGCGTCTCTGTTCTTCGGACCATTGGCGACCCCCTTGCTCGGTAAACTTGACGGCATTGCCAATCACGTTAATGAAGATCTGACGGAGCTTATTAATATCGGTCGTGATGAACTGGGGAACATAACGTCGAAGGATTCATGGTCGTGCGGCCCGCTTCGATCTTTGACATCTCCAAAACGTCGTTGATGAGGGCTAGTAGATGCTCACCACTGCGGTTGATCGTTCCCAGATACTGGCATTGCCGCGGGGTTAGGTCTTGATCGCGAAGCATTAGCTGAGAGAAGCCGAGGATGGCGTTCATAGGGGTGCGGATTTCGTGCGACATATTGGCCAGGAAGACGCTCTTGGCACGGTTGGCTTGCTGCAGCGACTGCTCGTAGCATTTACGTTCTGTAACATCGCGTGCGGACGCAAACACGCCCTGTAGCTTCCGGTCGCGGTCATGAAAAGTACTGGCGTTGTAGGACACAACTGTTTCCTTCCAGCATACGCTCGGCGCCAACATTGAAGATCTGAATCACGCCCTTCTCATCGGTGGCGATGCTTGAGAAGTTGGCACTGTTAAAGATCGCGTTTTGAAGCGCACCGGCTTTCAGCAACTCTTCTTCCGCACGTTTGCGAGCAGTCACATCTTCCATGGCCAAGACCAGCATCTCGCCGTGGTGGCCAGCTTGAAGCTTACGCGCGTTGAGCAGCATCACGCGGCGGCCAATCACCGGGAACGTGTGATCGAGTTCGAAATCATCGAATACAGAACTCTTGGGAACGATGCTTTCAAGTAGAGTTCGGAGATCGGGGATGTCCCATTGACCGTTGCCCAACTCGTAGATTAAGCGGCCTTCGGTCTCGGCGGGCGAGACGTGAAAGGTCTGGTAGAAGGCACGGTTAGCCGACTGGACCCGCAGCGTGGCGTCAAGGATCAGCAACGGTTCGCGAACGGTATCGACGATATTCTGAGCGTAGTTCTGAATGTCCTCTTTCTGAGCATCCACTATCTGACACTTATCGATCCGCGGCATTGCTTCCATCTTGTCCAACTTTTTACTCTCGTCGACGTCATTTACTAAGCGGAACAAGGCCCCAAGGCCTAAAACAACATGGAAACAAAAACCTATCTAAAGTAAAACTCACATCGCGGGATGACGATTGATTCAGTATCGCTTTTGAATTTCGGTGATTTCATCATTCACAAGTCCCCTTTGTCCGCTTAACCAATTACCGTCACATGAGCGAGTGTCTCTGCTGAAAAATTGGGGGCTACTCATTCTTGTCGGAGGTATTCCCGACGTTAGTCGGCCCTGTCGCCGAATGAGCCGAAGGAGACCTCTTAAGTATAAAAGGCTCCTTCTGAGAATCACAAAATAGATGGTAACGTTGATCCGACTACCAACGTTTGATGTCGTACGACTGACCGTTTACTTCAATCTTGTCGGCAAGAATTACGCTTTGGTCTCTCAATTGAACGGGAACCCCCCAAACGACGATTTGGCTCTGCGGGGCGATTTTGATTTTAAGTTGATCGGAATTACCTAGGTCAATTAGCTGATTACCGTTCTCAGTTTTCACGACAACTATTGAGTGTGTTCCCTTTTGAACCTCCGCGCTGGTCGAATCTAATACGATCCCCGTCATTCGCGGTGCAGTGCGAGCGACTACGACTTCCTTGTTCGAAATCTTGACTGTTTCGGCGATTAGCACCTCTTTTTCGCCGATTTGCATTAGCGGGCCGGAAACTACGATATCTTGACCCACGTCTGTTTTATACGCAGACAGCGCTGTACTTGGTCCTAAATCAACGATCGTCAGTTCTTCCTTTTCGCCTTTGACGCGAACCACCGTATGCTGTGTTCCATTCACCTTCGCAGTTTTCGATGCTTCAATCTTCCCGCTTACCGTATGTCGATTGGCGTCGTACAAACCGTCATGCCGCTCTGATTTTTGGTTATTCTTTTTAGCCTCTGAAAAATCGTATTGATCGTACTCGTCGTATCGGCCTTTGTTATCGGTGTCCCGATAAGTAAAGAATTCGTCGTACACTCCATCGTTGTTTGAGTCATTGAAAGTGTATGCCGAAGAGTAGGCGTTAGTGGTACCTGCCTTTGCTGCGTAGCTTGTGTAGGGCATAGCATAATAATCGTAGAACCAAGCTGCCTGTGGGTTGGCGGCGGCGTCTTTTTGCAAGTATCCGAATCGAGCGTTTGCCGCAACATTGGCAGCAGTATTTGCGGCCGCATTGGCTGCTCTCTGAACCGGTCGCAATTCATACTTGTTCACCCAAGGAGAAACTTGCTTCCACGTGTTGTCAGTGTAATAGTTTGTTCGATTGCCCAAGCGCTGTTCCTGACGCTCCGCTTGGCGAAGATTTCTTTCCACACGTCGCTCAAGTGGGTTTTGAGCACTCGCATAACTGGTAAAGCAACCAAACGATGTACTAACTAACGTTGCGATCAAAAATTTTCTCATGACTTTTTCCTCATAACCTGATTCGAATTCAATTGGAAACGGATGTTGTGATAGAACACCTAGTTCACACCGCACCCAACACGTGCATGCAATCGACATGCCGGATGGATGAGATTTTCCAATGGAAACTAAAATCCGCTTTTTTAGGTCGAAAATGATGGCAAACTATCGAAAGACTCGATGAACTGCGTAACGATTACGTTGTTAAAGGTCTAATCCTCCGTTGCGATTGGTAACATTTGCGGCGGGCGGTATAAAAATGAAGGCGTGATGTTCCAAACTAACTATTAGCAATGATTTCATCCAGTCTGATGCACAATCGCACATCTTGATTTGGAAAGGATCATCGGTCCGCAGTCGCTCCAATTCGCGCTAAGCTTGCCACAATGATGGACTGATCGTACGGAGGAGTCGTTAAAACTTTTTCAAGTCTACCGATTTTCCATGCATGAAGTCGATGCTGCCTGGCTCCATTGACAGACGGCAAAATTAGCGACGGGGCAATTAACCTGTATTTCCAGGGACACAATGCGGTCGACAATTGCCTTCGAAACCAGGGAGCTCAGAGTACTTGGAATCCATGGGATGAAACGCGGCTTGTCGTGCTTCAATCCTCTTTCGCATAGCGTCGCAGTTGGAGCATTGGTTTGCATTTTGTTGTTGGTGGTCGGTTATTACCTGATCGCAGCATGCTTGTATCTTCGGGTCCCTCCCAAAATCGTCGTTGCGTTAATAGTCATACTCCCCATATTGTGGCGATCAGTACGAGCAAGATTTCGAAAAAAGACCTAAGTCGCTCGAGACACCAGCGTTGATTTGAATGCCTTGATGCTCATAATCAACGCAATTTGTAGGGTGGCCACAGCTGAATGGACGATTACCGAAAACCTGAAGACCCGCCGCTCACTTCCAACCGAGCAACTTTCCTCGCAATTTCACGATTGCCGCCTTTTCTGAAGCTCTTTGAAGCTCACGCGATCATTTCGTCTGATGCTTCTTCCTCCGTCGGTTCCGAACAGAACACAGCCCTGCATTGATGCAGCCATGGCAGCGCCAACAAGGCAATCTAACAAATGATTGTCTGGTTGATCGGGTCGAGACTTCCACTCGTCCACAGTTCGGCCTCGGCCTTCCGTCTTGACGTAGTATTCGGCTGTCAGTTGTTTCGCCAGTCGGGAAGCAATTCTCGTCACCGAATACGTGCTTTCCAATGAGTCTGCAATACAGGCTCTTTTCCTTATCCGTCTTTGCATTGATTCGAAGTTCGCCATGGATTCGATTGAAGATCGCGGCATCCGATTTAACTGGACGGTATGCGACAGTTCCAAACTGACCGTTATCTAGGCTTTGTTCTCGACGGAACAGACTTCCGTGCCGAATGGAAAACTCAACTTCACTGTCGTTGGCAAAGATTTCAATTCGCGTTCCTTTACCACGGCTTCTCTCGCATGGCGACTGCAGGCCACTGCAGAAGGCGGACTCTCCGAGCGAGCCAAGCGCCGCATTGAAGAACTTGCGGACGATGCTGAAATACGTCTGACGCCGCCGAAGAATTCCAAATCGAAGGTGTCCACAGTTGGGTCTAAGTCTCCGGACCTTTCTACTGGACGAGACAAGCGACTGCCGCCACCCGGCCTTTGCATCCAACGAGTCTACAAGGACCGCGTCATTCAAGTAATCGTCCTAGCAGATGGCTTTGAATTAGATGGCAAGAAGTATAAGTCGCTGTCAGCGATCGCCAAGAGTATTACCGGCTCCCAAGTAAACGGATTCCACTTCTTCCAACTTGGGAGTTCCAAATGATTAAGTCGATTAACAAAAATCCCATCGCGACCGGCAAGCCTGCAATCCGCTGTGCCATCTACACTCGCAAATCCTGTGAAGAGGGACTCGAGCTAGAATTTAATTCCCTCCATGCACAACGGGAATCAGCCGAGGCCTTCATCAAGAGCCAACAAAATGAAGGCTGGGTTTGCAACCCAGAACAATACGATGATGGTGGATTCTCTGGTGGTAGCCTAGATCGACCAGCGCTCAATCGGTTGCTTGCAGACATCGAGGCTGGTAAGGTCGAATGCGTTGTGGTCTACAAAGTCGATCGACTCAGCCGCAGTTTAATGGATTTCTCCAGAATCATGGAGACATTCGACAAGTTCAACGCTTCCTTTGTATCGGTGACGCAACAGTTCAACACTACCCATTCCATGGGACGCCTGACGCTCAACATTCTACTGTCGTTCGCGCAATTTGAACGGGAGATCATCGGCGAGCGGATCCGGGATAAGATCGCGGCACAACGGCGCAAGGGAAAATGGGCTGGTGGTCATCCGGTTCTTGGCTACGATGTGGATCGATCGACGCCGAATTCGAAGCTAGTCATCAACGCGAAAGAAGCAACGCAGGTCCGAGCGATATACGAGTTGTATCTAACGCTGCGGTCATTGACGCCGGTTCTAAAGGAAGTGGTTGGGCGCGGTTGGCTGAATAAATCTTGGATTACTAAAAGCGGAATCAAGCGTGGCGGTTGTTCCTTTGATAAAGCGGCGCTGCATATGCTCCTAACCAATCCGATCTACGCCGGGAAAACCAAACATAAGGAGTTGGTATTCGAAGGTGAGCACGAAGGCATTATCGATAGTACGACATTTGCCGCCGTCCAGAAGCTGCTCAAATCGCACAGTCGCGGCAAGGGGAATTGCGTCAACAATAAATACGGCGCCCTGCTCAAAGGCTTGCTGTACTGCGGCGCCTGCGACAAAGCCATGGTCCACACGATGTCTAGTCGCGGAAGTAAGCGATACCGCTATTACACTTGCCTCAAAGCCGTCAAATGTGGCTGGGATACTTGTCCGTCGAAGGCGCTTCCGGCTGCTGAATTGGAAGCCGCAGTCGTCGACCAGATTCGATGCATTTCCACAGACGATGGTCTAATGCAGGAAGTACTACGACAATCTCGCAAGACGGTTGGAACTGGACTCAAGGAATTACAGCAACAACAGAAGCAATACGAAAAGCAACTGGCTCGTGATCATGCCGAGATCAAACGTATCGCAAGTATGCTGCAACCCAACGAACCAACGCTTGCTCGACTGGCGGAGCTCAACGAACGAACAGCGCACGCGGAATTGGAGCTACAGCAACTGCGCAAGCGAATGACCGAGTTAGCTTCATCGGAACTAGCAGACGCAGAGATAAAAGCGGCGTTTAGCGACTTTGACACCCTGTGGAAATCCGTCTCGCAACGCGAACAAGGCAAGCTAATGGAAGTGCTGGTTGAGCGGGTGGAGTACGATCCACACGATGTTGCTATTTCGGTATCTTTCCATCGATCTGGGATTAAAACGCTGGCCGCTAAAGCTACTGAGGTGCCATTATGATCAAGGTTAAACGCAAGATTGCATTTCAAGGTGAAGCTCACAAGCGTCGCGATGCTGCTAAAGCTGCGAGGGTCACGCTTGCTCAGTCTGGTCGGATTCCAAGGATCGCTAAGTTGGTTGCGCTGGCCAATCGGATGCAATCGATGCTAGAATCGGGAGAAGTAGTAAGCTTCCAGCAGCTAGCGGAATTAGGAAAAATCAGTCAGCCAAGAATGACGCAAATCATGAGCTTGCTGAATCTAGCGCCAGATATTCAGGAGGAGTTGCTGTACTTGCCGGAGGTAACCCAGGGGAAAGCGGCGATTCATGAGAGGTCACTTAGGCCGCTGACGACGGAACTGGACTGGCGCGTGCAGAGGAGGATGTGGGGGAGGATTCGGAAATGGCTGTAGCTGGGCCGGTCACTGGCAGCTTGACGAGTTCTCGTACATAAAAGTCCAGAATGTCTTGAGACGCCGCAGGGCGATAAGCTGTCTAGGTTCCTTCAAGGTGCAACTGAAACGGTGGGATAACCGATCGAATTCGAGCATCGTGTAGGCAGATTGCCTAGTCAGTGGTCACAAACCACGAGGGAGGCAACATACCTCCGTTAATCCGAAGAAGATTCTTGGGCATGCGAGCAGCGTTCGCCTTCCAGTAGCGCTCGTATTCCCCGAGGGATCGGCCCAACTCGTAAAGTTCGTCAGTAATGAACTGCATTTCAGTGTATTGTTGAGGCAGAGCTTCCTATTCGAGTAAGCCGCTAGCGCGGCAGTTCAGTAATCATAGTCTTTTGGCTTACAGCCAGTGACTGGTCGGTAGTTTTTTGCCATTTGCATATCGTTGAACCACTGTGGTTCCAGGCAGTGACCGTTTCTCGGTGCACTTTTTCGCATCGCGGCCTGCTGCACTTATGTAAAGGGCGCCACCATGGCAGAAAAAAGCACTAAATCTCTCTTCCCTATCCTTTTGAGAATGAAGGAAGATTTGCAGCTTAATGGCAAAACAGACAGAACTCAACAATCCTATGTCCGTGGTCTTCGTAATTTCTCCGCATTCCTCAATCGTTCCCCCGAATCGGCATCCGAGGATGACCTTAGAAACTACCTTCTAAGTGTCAGAAGCAAACGACTTTGGAGCAACAGCATGATCAACGTCGCTTACTGCGCTCTGAAGTTCTTCTTCAACAGAACCTGTCCACGCGATTGGCCAACTCTCAAACAGCTCAAAGTGCAAAGGGAATTCAAGTTACCCACGGTTCTCTCCCGCGATGAGGTCCAAATCCTCCTCGATCGTATTGAAAAGCCTTCCATGCAGTGCTACTTCCTTGTCGTCTATTCAATGGGACTCAGACTTCAAGAGGCACTCAACTTAGAAGTAGCCGATATCGATTCCAAGCGAATGCTTGTCCACATTCACCGTGGCAAGGGAGCCAAAGATCGTCTTGTTCCGCTTCCAATGTCGACCCTCGTCGTGTTGAGAAAGCACTACGCCACTCATCGAAACCCTAAACTCATCTTCCCCTATGCTGGTAGGAACCATTCCGAAGCTCCAACCTCTGAAATTACAATGCGAGAATCGTCCGTACAGGATTGCATCCAGAAACTTGTCCATCAACTTGGTTGGGGAAAACGCGGAATTTCAACCCACACGTTGCGACATTGCTATGCGACCCATCTACTTGAAGCGGGGGTTAATTTGAGGCTCATTCAAAAGTACATGGGCCACGCATCCTTAGAGGCTTAGATTCTGGCTAACCTCTAAAGCTCCCAACAGAGATCGAGCAATCGACCGAGCCCCACCTACGTTCGTACCTAGAACAACGACGCAGTATCTAATCCTTTATTAATTTAGCCCGTATCCACAGCGTTGTCCAATCCAGGTAATCAGCGTTGCTCCTTCCACAATCGTTGATTCACCGAGCATTTCGCTAACTAGCGCCGCGAATACGCTCCTTAATCTCACTTTTCCAAAACCCACCGGAATCTGTTCGCTACCACTCGTCAAACCTCAAGAGACGGATTTGAAAGTGGCGTACTTCTGCATGATCGGACTAGCCGCAACCTAGGCCGCAAGCTTCCCATCCACATTGTGGACATAGCCGAGCCAGCGTCTTCCACAAGTTGGTTCAAACAATGTGGAAGTTGGCTACAGCCCATTGGACTACGCCTATCCACTAGGATGGTCAATCCTATTTGCGATTCTTGAGCATGGTCTTTGCTTGATTCACAAATTCGTTTACCTTTTCGGTCGGTTTTGCAACCACGTCAAAGTCGTACACAATCAGTTTGCCCAAATCCGCCTCGCCGGCTGGATTGATTTTGAACTGCACGACTCCACCGGCCTCTCCTGCGTTTACGGCGAGGCCTTTTATGGGGTCGTTGTATTGCAAAGTGTATTCCAAACCAGAGATTTCCCTGTCCGCGTTCATTTTGAATGTTACGGCGAGTTCGACAAGGGTTGGTATCATGGGGTTGCCTCTCATTCGGATTTGGACATTTTGTGCGTCCCGACCGGCGGCAGCAACTGCAATCCCAGCTGGCATAGCAGGCGCAGCGGAAGGGATTTCATTTGGAATGAAGCTGCCATCCAAAATGACTCGGAATTCGGTATCTTTGCCTTTCACTCTTGTCTGAACTTCCGTGGCGGATTCAACAGCATTTCCCAAAGCGATCCAATCCACGAGCTTCGAAACGCGGCTCATCAACTTTGCCGTGCTCAACGGCTCTTCCACATGCACTTGGAGGCTCAAGAATTCCTCGCCCGATTTGAAAACTTTTACTCCCGGTAATTCTTCCTTGGACGCGATAACCAATTCTCCGTTCTTGGCTACAAGGACTTCGACGTCGCCCCGGTATTCATTCGTCGCACCAAAGGGCATGCCTCGAATAACGACGCGTTGCGGTCCGCCCGCAATGTCGACCGCGACGGGCTGCTCCTGGACTTCTTCGTCAATGCTTCCAACCAACGATACGTCCCGTTTCGAGAGTTTGTCGATGGCTGAAATCAGGTCCGCCTTTGCGTTTGCATTCTGGGCAATGCAAATTTGAGGAAGGAACAGAGAAAACACTGCGAGTAAGCCAAAGAATCGAATCATTTTGTGGTCTTGCATTGGTTGAGAACAACGAAAAGGTAACGAACCGGACGAATACCAAGTTAGTGGAAACTATGTTTGATCAGAATAAATGCATTGGGAACACCAAATTTTGCACACTTTCATGCGTACAGATCAATTTGAGGGGGATTTCTAACAAGCAATTCAAGATGTAAGACAACGATTCTGTCTGTCCGTCACAGTCGCATCGAAGCTCAAGTCCCTGCAAACTTCGTCCAGAGAATATTGCTTTTTTGACAGTCACTCCCATCCAACCAAAAACCTCCGCAGGTTGGCTCAGGACAAGCGACCTCACATGTTTGTTAACATCGTGACTTCCCCTCGACCGATAATCCAGCCTACAGAATCCAGTAGCCTGCAGCCAACCAATTGCGGCAATCCGCGACTTGAACTCACTTTCTCATGCTCCGACCCTGATTCTGTTCGTTATGGCGAGCATGTACTCGGAGACGGATTTGAAATGCCTACCTCCGTGTTATGAGCTTTTTTCGTCTACGGAGCGGATTCCAGCCACTAGCGGATAAATCCAATGTAATAATCGAGTCTCTACCCTGAAAAGCTCATAACCTCAGGGTCGGAAAATCAGAGATCCGAGAGACTTTTGGACCAGTTTGGCGATTTCTGGTCGAAATCGGCTTTTTAGGCTTCCGAGAGGTTATGAGGTAGAGAGAGTCGGAGAGAGCCGGTTTCGCGACGAGGGAAAAGCGACAGATCAACGAAAAGACTGGGGATAAACGAAAGAAGGCTGGGACCATGACAGCACCAGCCTTTTCGTTTACTTGTGGGTAGGATTTTGTTCGCTACCACTCGTCTCAGTTGCGGGAGCCAGACTCCGTTCAAGCGCAAATCAGAGAGTTCTGTCGCGGGCGGGAGAGCAACCATTGGAGTTCGGCTCGATGTGAGAATCGGACAATCCCTAAACCTCGCTACGCTCGGTTTCGAGCTCGGTCTTGCAGTGTATTTGTCAGCTTTTGCAGCGTCTCAAGGTCTAGGTTCTACAAATCCTCGCGAGAAAAAGCGATGCGAGACCGACAGTGGGCGCTCAATCAAGCGCACCGAGAGGGAGAAATTGACGGTGAGATCAAGGGTGAAATCAAAGGTGAGATCATCCGCGCGAACCCAGATATCCAAATCCCCTGTCGCACGAGGATGTCCGTGCGCTGCTAGCGCGTACGCTCCCACAAGCAAAAAATCAACGCCCGCATCGGATAGTGCGGACAACATGTCTTTGAAGTCGGGGTTGAACAACGTTCAGTTCCTTGAATGCCCAAGCTGAAAGTGTTAGTGGCCATACCATCATCAAACGTTGCTCGGGGGTCGCAGAAGGAACGCCAGCATCACGCCCTTGCTGTTCGAGCGTTATAAGCTTGACAATCGTTCGGTCCATGCGCGGAATAGAAGCCATGATGGAAGACAAATAATGTGGAAGCAGTCGACATTCTACGGGTACCGTACCGAAGCCTCTAATTGTACCAGTACCACGTCAATTCGCGTACTTCGAAATCTGGTAAAATTAGGGTTGGCGTCTGCCTAATTGGACTGCATTGAGATTCGAATTCTACCAATGATTGCAACAAAACGAGTTCAGCGATCCTACGACCATCGGCTTCGGCATTTTATCTGCACGACCGGAGACACTGCACATGCAAGAAGAATTGGAGTGCCTCGCTCCCCTGCCAACGGCTGGCTCGAACCAAGAGTACAGCCGGTCATTTCTCTCTCACAATTCGGCCTGCATGTCGAAGCAATGGAAACCGAAGTTGCGCGATTGCGAGTTCAATTTGCCAGACTCCGCCACCTTTTGCGGCTCTTGTTCCTCATTCTCAAGCTCTGAGGTTTCTCTTTTCAAAACTGCCACATTCCCAATTCCAGCGACAAGTCCAAACTAATAAAGCAGATTAACCATGCGGCCAATGTCATTCCGCTCGGACGGCTGCTCAATGTCATCGGATTCTCTCGCTCAAGATTCTATGGTTGGAATACTATCGAGTCTTGCGAGTTGGCTGATAACTCATCCTGTCCGAAATCGTTTCCAACACGAATGACTGGGGCCGAGGTAGAAACGATGCGTTCGATGATCACTTCAACTGACTACCGGCATCTCAGCACCGGAGCACTCGCGAGAGTCGCTCGCAAGGTTGGAAAAGTTTTCGCGTCACCGGCAACTTGGTACCGGTTAGTGCGTCGTCATCATTGGCATCGACCGCGAGTAAGAGTCTATCCGCCCAAGCCCAAGATTGGAGTACGAGCGAGCAAGCCAAACGAAATTTGGCATGTCGACACGTCGCTCCTGCGATTGCTCGATGGAAGCCGTGTATACATGCATGCGGTTATCGATAACTTCTCTCGACGCATACTCGCTTGGACAGTGCAAGAATCGTTCGACACGGGTGTAACGGCATTGCTGCTTCGCGAAGCAGCCAAAGGTTTAGCGGAAATCACGCCCAGCGCTGTAATGGACAGCGGCGTCGAAAACATCAATGCTTCTATGAATGAATTAATTGAATCCGGTATCATCAAACGGGTTTTAGCGCAAGTCGACGTGACCTATTCGAACAGCATGATCGAATCGTGGTGGAGAGCGCTCAAGCAT
>JANLUJ010000539.1:0-1462 GCA_031363425.1 Pirellula sp. | reverse complement strand
AATTGGTCCTTCGAGTGTCTTACGAAGTCGTTTGGTTAGTTCCAAATGGTTGTAAAGAGCTGGCGTTCCGTCAGATAGTGTGATGGTGGGCTCGTCGGCACCGTAGGCTGCTGCGATCGCTTTCGCCTTTCGATGAATTGAATCGATC
Source organism: Pirellula sp. (assembly GCA_031363425.1). Lineage (GTDB taxonomy): Bacteria > Planctomycetota > Planctomycetia > Pirellulales > Pirellulaceae > JBKCUI01. The sequence continues at coordinate 1,314 of JANLUJ010000539.1, read as the reverse complement.
AGTAGTTTTCGCACGGCCGGCGAATAGCTTCGAACGGTCAACTGCAATTCGCATCGGTCGCCAATGATATTGTGCTTGGTTCCGCCATGAATGGCACCAACCGTGATAACGGCGGGCTCCGTTGGCTTCACTTCACGGCTGACTATTGTTTGCAAACTCATGACCAACTCTGCGGCCTGCACGATGGGATCGATGGTTGAGTTTGGCGCCGCACCATGACCTCCACGACCTTTGACGACGATATCGACGCTATCTACGTTGGCCATCATATAGCCCTCTCGCAAGGCGACTGTGGTTGCTTTGGTTGCTTCGCAGTGAAGGGCCAGGGCGAAATCTGGTTTCGGGAATTTTGAAAACAATCCGTCGTCCAGCATTTTTTGAGCGCCACCGCCGCGTTCCTCTGCCGGTTGACCTATCAACATGAGCGTACCACGCCAACGATCTTTGTTTGCCGACATGAGCCGACCTATTGCAATCAGGTTGGTCATATGTACATCGTGACCGCAGGCATGCATGATGCCAGTCGTCGCACCGGAAGTAAGCGTAGTCTTCTTCGTGGAGGCACGCGGCAGACCAGTGACCTCACTTACCGGCAATGCATCAAGGTCCGTACGCAACATGAGAGTCGGTCCCGATCCATTTTTAAGAACGGCGACGACTCCATGCCCTCCAACTCCGGCGGTTACCTCAAATCCCGCTTTTTTCCAGGCTGCGGCCATGTATTTAGCCGTCTCTTCCTCTTGATAGGATAATTCTGGATTCTCATGCAACCACCAATAGTCCTCAACCAACGTTGCCAGGTTTGCATCAATCCATGTTTGAATCCACTGCGTCGATTGCGAATTCGAATTCGAAGTTTTAGGCTCTTGCACGCATGCAATGCTATCGCAAGACAGCAGGCACACGCAAACTAGGAACCTGGTCTGAAAGCGTACTGAAAACATGAGCAATGCCTACTCGATTGTGGTTAAAGAATTGCGGCTCGGCTGGGTACATTTACCGGTGAACTTGTAGGAATTGGGAATCTCGCAAGCTTGTTCCGGATAAGTCTGACGTATCGGTGGTACTATCCAACTTCGGGTAAAACAAAGCCCTTGCGATATTCTCGCGTGAACAACTTGTTGGCAACGTCACTAGTTGAAAGTTCGGTCTTTGGATCAATGGTCAGTTCCATCCCCAATGAAAGTTTGGTTGTGCTGAAGTCGACATTGTTTTCTTTGGTATACTCCTCGAAACTAGACAGCGTATCCGCCACGTATTTGTTTTCTGACCATTTGCTAGGGCGCGCGTCGGGTGTCGTTTCTTTGCCTAAAT
>JANLUJ010000507.1:0-1356 GCA_031363425.1 Pirellula sp. | reverse complement strand
TGTTTTCAGGCTTGGCCATGAAGTGAGTTTTCGACCGCGAATGACGTCCGCCTCGATTAGCAACCAAGGACCATGGCAAATGGCGGCAACCGGCTTGTTCGCATCAAAGAAAGCACGAACAAATTGAACGGAGTTTCCATCCAAACGCAACGCATCTGGATTGAAAACACCACCCGGCAATACCAACGCATCGAACTCCTCGATGATTGCGTCAGAGGAAAGTACGTCGACGATGAACTCGTCCCCTGGAACATCATGATGTACTCCGCGAATCGTTCCTTCGATTTTTGGAGAAACGAGTTTCACAGTTCCACCAGCGTCTTTTATTGCTTTCCAAGGTTCCGTAAGCTCGATCTGTTCAAACCCATCCGTAGCTAAAAATGCGATCGTTTTCCCATAGAGAACTAGGTTTTCCATTTGCTTATTGCCTCTGCATTGAAGAATTGTTATTGAGCAAAAATTTCGCTCTTGTGTTTCGACGATTGCAAAAAGAGTGCCACATTTTTTGCGTGCCGAAAGGTGCGTGTAATTATGTTTGCCGCAAGCAGTTTAGCAATTTCGGCGGAAATGTTTGGATTCGAGGGGTCCGAGTCTACCATCGCTTCCAGGAGGCTAAGATTCAGCCCAGAGTCGAGCTGATCACTCGTTGGGACCGACTGCAAATAGATCATTCTTTGGATTTCTGAAAGTTGACGCCGGGTTCGATCGCCGCCAATATTACTGCGTAGTCCATCCTTAAGTATTTCAATGGCGTTCGCCAATTGATTTCTAAGCAACAACGCATCAGAGATGGCCAAACGGTTCGACTCGCTGTCCTCACGCTTGATCTCGGCGGTAAAGTAAGCTTCGGCTTGAGTCGCGGTAGCCTCCCGACCTCGATCATCTCCGATGCGAACATAAAGCCTTGCTAGGTCTAGAACGAATTTCGGATTTGATGCAACAGCCAGTTTCGCAATTTCTACTGCCTTTTGCGTTTCACCATTTGCTTCAAGAAGGCTTGAATACAGGAACAGTAGTCGACACTCGCATTTACTCCACCGACTTGCTCGTTGCAAATTTCTTTGTAGCTCGTCCTCGGAAACGATTCCACCGTTCGATTTTTTAACAACCAGGTGCTTAGCAAGCCAAGCGTTCGATTGCGGAAAATCATCGATCTTTCGATTCGTGATCTGTCGCATTTGCAATTCGGCATGATCGTTTTCCGCGTTTAAATTGTGGATCATACCGAGTCGATACCTGGCTATCTGGTTATTCGTTGCGAGCAAGAGGATACGATTACTAAGTATCTCTACATAACGCTTGTCACTTTCCAAAATGACAGGTGTGGTCGAATTTGGTTCCGAGTATTTACCGCTC